>WJIP01000260.1 GCA_014730185.1 Caldithrix sp.
AACGCAGAAAATTGGCGGCGGTTTCATTAGGCCGGTCTTCATCCGTTAAATCCACATCAAAAGGAAATACATCACCATCCTGAGGCGTATAAAGCGGCCATTCGATAATAGATTGCGGTTTGGATTCTCTGGCAATAGGGCCGGCCAGTGAGGCCAAAGGAACTTTCCATTCAAGAGTGTAACCGTCTTCATCGGGCCATAGTTTGATGGCCAGTTCGGTATTGGCCGTGGACGTATCCACATACCCCCAGTTGTAATTAACCACATCTTCGCCCATGGCATAAAAAGCTCCGTTGTCCAATGTGGTATTAGTGGGCTGAATGGGTACACCCATCTGATAATCCGCGCCTAAGGTGGCCTCTTCCGGATCGTCATCCGTTCCCGGTTTAATACGATAGGTGCGGCCGCTTTGCAATACGGTACCGCTGTCAGGATGCAGAATATTGACAATATTCACATGCGGACTGTGCGGGCGGTCTTCAATGTCATACAAACCGAAATAGGCGGCAAAATGATCTTTCTGCCACATAGCCCCGGCGTTTTCGATGGTATACAGATCGTGAATCATCACACCGTCATTATCCCTGATGTGAGCAGCCAGATACAGATTGTCGGTGTCGATACGCATACCATAGTAGCCGCTGAAATCGGCCGGTGAGTCCGTAACATCTCCGCCTTCATAAAAACCGCGATTGGGCGAATCCATGCTGATACCGATAAACTGAGCGCCATGGGTGGTGTCCCAATCAGCGATCTCACCATCAATGGTGATGTTCTGGGTGGGGGCCCACTGGGTGAAATAATAATTTGATTTTTCAATCATGGAGGCATCGCGGATGATGGCCCGACCCTGAAACGAATAGGAATCCCGCCACAGGCTGCTGCCCTGTCCGTAATTTAACCAGTTGTTATCCGTGGCGTTGGGCACGTCGATATCGGTGATATTAAAATCAAAGGGAAATACAGCACCATCTTCGGGCACAAATAAAGGCCATTCGATGCCGGACTGAGGTTTGGACGGGCGGGCAATCTGTCCGGCCAAAGAGGCAAAGGGCACTTTCCATTCCATGGTATAACCGTTTTGATCATCCCATAATTTGATGGCCAGTTCCGTGTTCGCGATCAGGGTATCCACATATCCCCAGTTATAATTAACTACATCAGCGCCGGAGGCATAAAAAGCTCCATTGTCCAGCGTTGTGCCATAGGGCTGGATGGGTGTACCCATCTGATAGTCCGGACCTAATGTGGCTTCATCCGGATCGTCGTCTACACCTGGTTTTATGCGATAGGTGCGGCCGCTTTGCAGCGCTTCACCCGTATTCGGATCAATTATATTGACGATATTGGTGTGCGGGCTGTGGGTAAGTGTATCAATGTCATACAACCCGAGGTAAGCGGCAAAGTGATCTTTTTGCCACATAGTACCGGCATTTTCCGGAGTGTACAGGTCATGGATCATAACACCGCCTTCATCGCGGGCATGAAGGGCAAAATATAAATGATCATCATCCATTTTCATGGCCACATGCACGCTGAAATCAGCCGGAGATTCCAGAGCATCTTCTCCGCTGAGGAAGAAGGAATGATTTGGACCATCCTGACTGATATAAACGAAATCGGCGTCGGCCCAGTCATCAACTTCACCGTCAACCGTGACCTCTGTCCCGTTAAGAGGCACGACATAAAGATGCTTGGTTTCCGGACCCTGCGCAAATGTCAGGTTAATAACCATACCAAGCAAAAGAACCATGGTAGCGATTCTCATACAAATCCTCCTTTAAAAAAGTTCTAAATAAGGTTGAAAATTGAATAAAATTGTAATAAGTTAGTTAGGTCAACTAACTTAATTTACACAAAAATAGGTTCAAATTACTAATAAGTCAAATGAAATTTAATTGTGTATAAATCATTGGTTACGAGTGCAGATGGTCTATAATTCTAATCATTCAATATCCAGGCTTCTTTGGCGTAATTGGGTCGATTGCGGAGCAGGTGATAGGATACACTCTCATCAACATGGTCTGTAAAAAAGTGTATATTTCTGTATCTTTCGTTAAAGAGAAGAATAAGCATTGCCTGATTATGTTCAATACTTCATACAGAAAAATACCAATTGTACTCCCGGTTTGCTTATATTCGTAACCAGAAAACATCATATCGTTGATTAGATTTTATTGAATTGGGAGATTCTGCCTATGTTTAAAATCATTAACATCCTCTCTCAAAACCCTTTTGATCGCTTTTTAGGTAAGGCGCGGTTCGGTTTGTCATTCGCGGTCATTATTTTCCTTTTTAACAGCCCGCTTTTGATGGCCGGTACCACAGGGAAAATTGCCGGAACCATAGAGGATAAATCCACCGGTGATCCTTTGCCCGGGGCTAATGTGATTCTCAAGGCCAAAATGGTGGACGGCGAACAGGTTGATATGGATCGGCCGCGGGGGGCTTCAACTGATGTGGAAGGGCGTTATTTTATTATTAATGTTCGGCCGGGTGTGTACGTTCTGGAGGCCTCGTTCATCGGATATCAGACAGTGGTTAAAACCAATGTTAAAGTGGAAGTGGATCGTACCACCACCGTCAACTTTCAGCTACTGGAGCAAAGTCTGACATCGGAAGAAATTTTGGTAACGGCCGAGCGTGATCCTCTGGTGACCAAAGATCGAACTTCGGCTTCGGCTAAGGTTTCCGGTGATGATATCGAAGCATTACCGGTTGAAGATTTCGGTGAAGTGGTGCAGTTAACGGCCGGTGTAACCACAGGTCTGGGTGGTGATATTCATATTCGCGGTGGACGTTCATCGGAAATTCAATATTATGTGGATGGTATTGCCGTATCCAACCCGTTTAATAATAATATTGCCGTGCCGGTTGAAAATAATGCCATCCAGGAGCTTGAAGTGATCAGCGGGACGTTTAATGCGGAATATGGACAAGCCATGAGCGGCATTGTAAATATTGTTACCAAAGAGGGTACGGAAAAACTATCCGGAAGCATCTCTGCATACAGCGGGGATTTTATTTCCAACCGCACCGATGTCTTCTACAATATTGATGATAAAAATTTTCTGGCTCAGAATTATTTTCAGGGCAATTTGAGCGGTCCCGTTCCCTTCATCCCGGATTTGAAATTCTTCATGTCCGGTAAAATCGAAGATCAACAAAACTGGCTCTACGGACAGGAAATATTTTTACCGAGTGATTCTACCAATATGTCCAGCTCCAACCCGGCTGATTATTACATCGAAAGCTCGGGTGATTCTTCAGCGGTTCCCATGAATCCATATCAGAATTATTCCGGTCAACTGAAACTAACCTGGCAACCGTTGGAAACCATAAAACTGTCTTACAACATTATGGGTAATCGCAGTGAAGGGAAATTTTTCAGCAACTATTATAAACTCAATCCCAATTCCCGTCCCACCCAGTATACGTGGGGATTAAACCATGTGCTGCGTTTTGAACATCAATTGACGGCCCGCATGTTTTACAATATCAATGTAGCTTATTACGAAAACGACCTGCAGACTTACAAATATGAAAATCCTCAGGACCCGCGTTACCGGTATACCTATAAACGCGGTGCCTTTCAGCCCACTTTCGTGCTGTCAACCGGCGGCGTCGATCCCAATCATTTTTACCGCAACAACCAAACATTATCTGCCCGCGGTAATTTTATGATTCAGGCCGGACAATACAACCTCATCAAAATGGGTGTGGAAGCCCGCAGGCATCGGCTGGATTATGAGTATTTCCGCGTTATTGTTAATCCGACCCTGTACGGTGATTACCAACCCCGTATTCCTCCCCTGTCCTCAACAGATCATAATGCCTATGTCAGAGAACCCTTTGAACTGGCCGCTTATATACAGGATAAAATTGAAATTCAGGATATTATCGTTAATCTGGGGGTGCGGTTTGATTTATTTGATCCCAATAGCGAAGTGCCGGTTAATTTTGAGAATCCGGGAAACAATCCGGCTTATGGAGGGGCCCTACCCGAAGGCGAAGCTTATGAAGATGCCGATATTAAGACCCAGATTTCGCCGCGTTTAGGGCTGGCTTTTCCGATCAGCGCCAACGGGGTGATTCATGCC
>WJIP01000024.1 GCA_014730185.1 Caldithrix sp.
TCATTTATTTTTTTAAATAATTTAAATAAATTATGCATATAATACAAAGGATAAACCGGCCTCAACTCACAATTATTTGATTAAATGATTATGCAGACTTTGATTTCTGCGTCATACTGAATGACACACCCTTTGGTATCATTTTAGTCATTAACCAGTCTATTGATTCATCATGATTAACATTATCGGCAAGAACAGATACTACTTTATAAGATATTTTTTCTCAAAGGAATGCTGAGGATGTTTGCTTTAGCTTCCTGTTTACGGTGAAAATTTGAAATCCCCGTTATTTTGACTGGAATAAAATTTCGTATAACGGGGAAGCCCATTTTCGTTAAGCAAAATTTATTTTTTCAGTTTATTATACATGTCCTTGGGTGAGGCAAAAATCTCATCTCGAATTTTTACATATTCATTTTTATCATATTGAATGGTATTTAATACAGAGCCTTCCTTGTCCAGTAAACATACGGAATATTCGTTTAATTGATTGATCTCTGCCGCTCCACTTATGGATGGGTCAATTAAAGGGGTGCCCTCAATAACATATGTCGCTTCCCCGTAAATGTAAGGTATGTAGAACCATTTATACGTTAATACGCCATCAACCAGAGCAACAGCTCCCGGAGTGCTCTCTATAGCGCGATCTATGGCCTCCTTACCATCCGGATTACCGGTGGGAATAATAATAATGATTTGTTTGGTATCTTTACCTTCTACCCGTTCGAACCCTCTTTCATAGGTTGGAAATTTGGATAGTTCTACATTTTTTGAGGAAATAAGTGTAAAATCCATAACCCGTGTTGAACAGCTCATTAATAAAATAAGCGCAGACATTAAAATAGTAGTAAAAAGTTTTTGTAACATGAGAGCCTCCTGATCCTGTTGGTGATTGATTATTGTCTTATGTACCTCCAAATAGGCAGCTAAGAATTTTGCATAAAATTGCCCTTTTTATTATTCGTTTCGAGCAAATAAATAACGTTTAAGGCGCACGAATCATAATGAGCACTTTTAAAATGATTTAATAGATTCTGTGAAAAATACTATTAAGCCAAAGCTGGATTATAACTGGTTTATATACAAAGTGATCCATTGTCGTAATAAAATATTTATTGAATCTGAAATGGCAGAATTATTGTTTTTCAAGATGCGTGCTACCATGATTTCTAAGTTTAGATATTGGCGAACTGTTTTCTCGGATAATTATCCAAATTTAACATAATCTAAACCCGAAACAAAATAGAATTAAAATGGATTAAGCCGAATTTAAGTGATAATAAAAGTTTGACTTCAACAATATTCGATGAACGTCTGGAAGAGTGCGGGTGCAAAAGAAGGGCAATGATGATTGTACAATCTAAATTTACTTTGTGTTAGCATGATTAAAACAGCTAACTTTCGGAATCAATGAGCGAGGACAGTCAAACCAGATTAAAATGTTTAAGTGTTATTCAATCTTACTATAACGAGGTATGTCAGCACTATAGTAATGACGGATCAAAAACGTTTTTAGGTCCTGAATATCATTGGTATTGATTAGATCAACACCGGCATTAAGTAATTCCTTCCATATTGCATTACGCTGATTTAACGGGTATTCGGGTGTACCCCAGAAACGAACTAAACGTCCGGATTGATGAGCGATTTTAATAAAATGGTGCAGTTTCCGTTTTTCGGCTGCCGGCATATCTCCTTCACCCCTCCAATCAAAAAGTCGTGACCATTTTTCACTGATAATGGGTATCAAATCGGTGCAATAGCTGCTGTGAAGATCATGAGCTCGTCCATCCATGGCAGCGTAACGCACAGATTCCTGTTGCATATATTGTTTTGGTAAATTACCTGAGATCACAATTTTTACCGGTTTAAACTCTTGTTTATCACTACCAAAGATTTCAATAATATCTTTATATTTGTGTAATAAAAATTTTAGTTTTCGGTAGGTGGGTTGGGGAGAGGTCTTGATATCAATTAAAAAAATGAGTTGTGAGCCATCGTTGTATACCTTATTACCCATTTTGTTGATGTGTCTGCGCAGCGGCTTTAGATATAAACGTTCCAGAGTACGCCCGAAGCGGATACCAATTATTGTATGAGCCACGTATAATTCATTACCAACCAGATGAATATCTGCTTCAATGCTGCGTGCATGATGCTTTAAGGCATCAGTTAGGGGATGGTCGCCCCGGTAATCGTTATGAGAGTGTATCAGACTATGTGGCGTTATTTGTCCGCCTAAGCCAGGACTCTGTGCCTTAATTACCGTCATAATTAAAAGTAAAATGAACAGGCGCATAATAATCTGTTTCCTTTTCTTTTTAATAATCACGAGTTATGTAACATGAATAATTCTGCTCATAAGAAACATGGTTGATGAATATTATTGGATTATTAAAAAAGGGTTATTTGGTTTTAAAATTTTATTAGATCTCAATTAAAAGGAACAGGTGGAAGGCTATTTTCATAATTTGTTGTTATTCGGTGTAGTGGTGTATAGAAGACTGAATAGTGGGTCAAAAAGTGTATTTAAAGGCCGGAATGGCTATTCCGGCCAGGTATTTTAAAGAAAAAAAAGGTCAGGCACTTTTCTTAAAAGTTTTGGCGTGCCAGCTTTTATCGAAAGTCGTTTCCCATTCACCGGCCCGTAGCTGGCCCAGCGTTGTCAGCGTATTATTGTAAACGATGGTATGATGGTCTACAGTACCGTTTTGTACCAATTTCTGAAATTGGCGGCGTGAGACAGCAAACACATTCCCTTTATTACGATAAAAGACCAGACTAAAGTCCAAGCCGTTCAGGTTATAATTTTCATCCAGTTGCTGCAAAACTTTTATACTGCTGTCAATAGAGCAGCCGGATATTGTGTTTTCGGCTACAATAATTATAAATCGATCGTAGATTATGTGATAAGCCCCTTTAACTTTGTCACCATGAGATGTCCAGCTGGCCATGAAATCATTCATATTCATCCGGATGTTCTTTTGGTCGCTAGCAGTGAGTGGTTTACTGAAACCATAAATCCAAAGTCGGGCGTCATCATTAAAATCGGCAAACAGCATTATGGATTCCCTTGCGTTTAGGTAGTCAATTTGTATTTATTGATTAATTGCAATGTACTTCAAATGCTTTAATTAAGTCATCTGCTATTTCTTGAGGCGAACGGCCTTCTATTTTATGTCGCGGCAGCATATAAACCAACTGTCCATCTTTGAATAACGCCATCGATGGCGAGGAGGGTGGATACCCACTGATGAACGATCGTGCTGAGGCCACAGCTTCCATATCCACTCCGGCGAAAACCGTAACCATACGGTTGGGCACCACTTCCTGATTCATAACCATTTTAATGGCAGGTCGGGCATTACCGGCGGCACAACCGCAAACCGAGTTGATAATGATCAGGGTTGTACCATCCTTGTCCTGCATTAAACGCTCTACCTCCTCACGGTTTCGTAATTCTTGAACACCGAGGCTTGTGAGTTCTTCCCGCATGGGTTGGACTAGGTGTTCCGGATAACGTGATGCGGTCTGAAACATAATCTATATCTCCTAATATATGTTTTACAATGTTGAATGTTTTACCGTTAAATGCATTTATTCAAAACGATTTTATTCGTTTTGAATTTTTATTTCGATATCTTCATCGCAACGAAAATTATGACAGAGAAACCCAGTTATGTTATTGCAACAACACAAAAATTTCAGATATTTCCAAAGCTCTGGTATTCTTAGTCTCGGGTGTTATGAACCTTTGCTTTTCATATTTTATTCCATGGTCAATTTATCCTAAAACGTTTCTTTTACACAGAAATTGATGTATTTAAACAGAATAAAAATTTGATGAATTTAATAGGAAAGGATTGATGTAACATTAATGCAGAATAGAAGGTTAATCCAGGTACAATCAGACTTTACGAAAAAGTACAAGAGTGAAGAGATTTTGTGAATCAAACCATCGTTGGTGCACATATAAGCCGGTTTGTCGGGCCAAATTATCAATCTGACTCTGTGAAAATTTATATGAATTTTCAGTGTGAATGGTTTCATCGGTTTCAAATTGGTAATGATTGTTCAGCTGTCTGATAAAAACCTGCTGTGCTTGTTCACTGACCAGATGCATTTCAACACGTCCTTCATCTTCGTTATATCTGGCCAAATGACGAAAATTATGGAGATCGAATTGTCCCCCTAAATCACGGTTGATGCGGGTCAAAATGTTGAAATTAAATTGAGCGGTTATACCTTCCGCATCATCATAGGCTTGTTCCAAAATTTTGCGATCTTTACGCAAATCAAATCCGATTAGGCAATAATCTCGCTGCGGCTCTAACTGTTGTGAGAGTTGCTTTACAAATTCGGTAGATTCGTCCGGATGGAAATTTCCGATACTTGAACCCAGCCAAATAATTAATTTGGCTTTGTCATTTTCCAAATTTAAATGTTTCAGTCCCTCGTTGTATTCTGCGGCAACGGAAGTAATGTGGAGTTGAGAATAGCGGTTAAGGAGTGAATATGAACTGTTTTTTAACATTTTTTTGGATATATCAATGGGGCTGTAATGAGCTTTTTTATATTCATCTAAAAATTGTTCAATAATAAGTTGCGTTTTAATGGAGCTGCCGCTACCTAATTCGACTAATTGTGTATCTTTTTCAAGATGATTTATAATTTCATCGCGATAGGTTTCCAGAATTTCAGATTCAGCACGTGTCAGATAATATTCCGGTAACCGACAAATCTCTTCAAAAAGCAGCGATCCCTGGTAATCGTAAAAATATATACTGGGTAGTGTTTTCGGCTTGGAACTCAGTCCTTCGTGTACATCCTTTGCGAAGTTTGCTTCCGAGTTGAGGGGTTCAGTGGATATCATGGAAAAACGTTTTTCAATGGATGATTCAGGCATGACATTTCCTTTGATGTATTATTTATTATATAAGATTTCCAATTATGGTTACAGATAATCTGATGCACCCCCTTAGTTTTGAAGAGGATGATGCAAATAAGTTAAGGTTAACGAAGTTGGTTGTAAAAAATATTTCGTAAAAAAGGTAAAGAAAATTGTAAAGATTAAGTGAGGTGAAACGTAAAAGGTTCGATGCACAGTTTTGGTGTGACTTTTGTGTGTTAAATAGATTTAAGATCGGGCATCATTTTTATTTAAATTGCTTTAATTACGAAAAGCTGTTATTTTCCTAAGTTTAATTTTTACAGGATACCCCGGTAA
>WJIP01000261.1 GCA_014730185.1 Caldithrix sp.
CGATGCACACAGAAGATGGCGTTGGATTGGCAGCACCGCAGGTAGGACTTACCCAACGCATACTGGTTGTGGATATATCCCCTCTGGAAGAAGAGGAAAAACCTCAGGCTTATATAAACACCGAAATTCTTGAATACTGGGGACAATCTACAGAAGAAGAAGGCTGTTTATCCATACCCGGTGTTCGGGAAGACGTGACCCGTCATGAGGGTATTCGTCTTAAATATAACGACATTGATGGAAATGAACACATCGAAACCTTTGAGGGGTGGAAAGCTCGTGTACTGCAACATGAAATTGATCATCTTGATGGCATTTTATTTGTCGATCGTATCAGCCCGATAAAGCGAAATGTATTGATTTCTCAAAAAGCCATTCCCCACACCTACTAATAAAGAGAATAAACCGCCATGTTCCAAATTGCAACACTCCCTAAACAGGGGCTAAAAACCGACTCATTAGTCATTTTTATGGATCAGGCCTTTATTCGAAAACGGCAAAAAAGATTTGACCGATTCCCCGAAGAAAGCAAGACGTTGTTGAAACAGTTTATAAATTACAAAGATTTTGAAGGCCATTATAAACAAACCGCATTTTACTATGCCGCTGATAATCAAACGGATATCGAACGTCTCTACTTAATTGGAGTTGGATATCACCAAGCTTTAACCATCGAGAAATTACGAAATCTTGGTTATCTGATTGCCGAAAGTCATGAGAATATATCAGCCAAACGCATTCATATTTACCTGTGTAATATGGCCTTTTGTCGGGAAGATATGATTAGAGCCTTGGCTGAGGGCATTTTATATTTCCATTATCGAATCCCTGATCTTAAGACGGATAAAAAGAAAAAATCACGCAAAAAACAGTACATTTTTGTTTGCGACAAAAAAGAATATTCTCCCAGGTTTCGCAAAACGTTGTTGGAAACACGCGGTATTGCCGAATGTATTGATCTGGTAAGGGATATAGCCAACGAACCGGCCAACCGATTGACACCTCCCGGATTCGTAAAAAAAATATCCGAAATATTCGAAAAGAATGATCAGATTAAATCCGACTTATTAAGCAAATCGGAATTAATAGATCGAAAATTTAATGGTATTCTGGCCGTTGCTCAGGGCAGTCCATACCAGCCATACCTGGTGACGATTCGATACACTCCACAAAAGCCATCGGATAAAACCCTTGCTTTCGTTGGAAAGGGAGTTACGTTCGATTCAGGTGGAATCAGTATCAAGCCTGCCTCCAATATGCATGAGATGAAATATGATATGGCCGGTGCCGCCAGTGTCGTTGGTATTATTAAAACATTGACAGAATTGCAGCCCAAATTTTCGGTGGTTGGAGTAGTGCCGATAGTGGAGAATATGGCCGACGGCAAGGCATTGAAGCCGGGCGATATTCTTACAATGTATAATGGTAAAACGGTTGAAGTGGTTAACACTGATGCGGAAGGACGGCTGATACTGGCTGATGCCCTTGCTTATGTGAAAGATACCTTTAATCCCGATGTGTTGATTGATTTTGCAACACTTACAGGTTCTTGCGTCGTTGCATTGGGCGACAAGCGTGCCGGTCTGTTCTGCAATGACCGTGAACTGTCGGACCTGATTTATGAATGCGGAGAAGAATCGGGTGACCGGGTTTGGCCCATGCCCCTAGACGACGGATACAAAAATGAGTTGAAAAGCGATTTTGCCGATATAAAAAATTTAGGCGGCCGCTGGGGTGGTGCTATTTTCGCAGCCAAGTTTTTAGAACAGTTCGTGGGCGATACAAAATGGGCTCATATCGATATAGCGGGAACAGCGTATGGCATCAAGGATGTTGATTACCTAAAAACAGGTGCTACGGGTTTTGGTGTTCGTTTGGCCGCGAATATAATCAAATCCGTCGACAGAATATTATAAAAAGCCCAAATATTTTTGGTGTTCTGTTTAGCCTTAAAGCTCAGATTGATCTGTTAATCTTTTTTAGGGAGACAACGGTATTCTGTAAAAGTTTTTTTGAGAATTTAACCCAAATTTTTTCTAAATATTAATATTTGTAGACACAAATTGATGATGGAGTCATTATGCTGTTTACCTTTGAAAAGATCCTATTTCTTCTGATGACGGCTGTTTCCCTGGGGATTACCTATTTTACTTTCAGACGCATGATTAAAATAATCGGGAGAGGAAATGGCAATTTGCATTTCGAGGATTTAATTAGCAGGATATCCGAATCACTCTCGGTGCTGATAACGCAAAAAACGGTATTAAAAAACCGGCCCCTTATTGGAGTCATTCATACGGGGATTGCCTGGGCCTTTATTTTGTATTTGCTGGTAAATATCGGAGATATATTAACCGGTTTTATTTCTGATTTCCACTTTTTGGGTACTGGACTTATTGGTGATTTGTACCGTTTATTTGTTGATGTCTTCAGCATATTGGCTTTGATAGGAATGGTTGTTTTACTGTTGCGTCGGTTTGTTTTAAATAGCGAACATTTGCAGGTTGAAAAAAATGTACTTTTGCACAGTGATGCAAATAGCGGAATGCGTAAAGATTCATTGATCGTAGGATTTTTCATAATCTTTCATACCGGGTTTCGTTTTTTGGGCGAAACATTTACCTTGCAATTACAAAATCAAACGGATGTCTGGCAGCCGTTTGCATCATTAGTTTCCGCTTCATGGGAAGGATTATCTCCGGATGCATCTCTGTGGATGCAACACATATCATGGTGGCTGGCCATTGGCCTCATATTAGCATTTATTCCCTATTTCCCGCAAAGTAAGCATATTCATCTGATTATGGGGCCTATCAATTATTTAACCCGTCCAAGACGCGAGTCATACGGACAGATGGATAACCTCAACTTTGAGGATGAGGAGTTGGAACAATTTGGAGTGGCAAATCTGGAACATTTGCATAAAACACAATTAGTGGATGCTTATGCTTGTATTATGTGTTATCGATGCCAGGATGCCTGTCCGGCCTATATAACCGGTAAGGAATTGAGCCCTGCTACTTTGGAGATAAATAAGCGCTATTATATAAAAGACCATCAAAAACAATTGGCAAAAGGTGAAGCTTCTGCCGAAGGATTAATTGAGTATGGATTGAGTGAATCGGCGCTTTGGGCCTGCACAAGCTGCGCGGCCTGCGTCGAAGTCTGCCCAGTGGGCAATGAACCGATGATGGATATTCTGGAGATGCGCCGGGATCGTGTTTTAATGGAGTCGGCTTTTCCCAAACAATTGCAGAACGCATTTAACGGTATGGAGCGGAACCAGAATCCCTGGAATATGAATGAAGATCGCCTGAAATGGGCTAAAGAAGATACTTCGTTAAGGGTTCCCACTGTTGAAGAAAATCCGGATTTTGAAATTCTGTACTGGGTGGGCTGCGCCGGAGCTTTCGATCAACGTGGGCAGAAGATCGCCCGCGCTTTCACCAGAATTTTAAACCACGCCGGTGTAAATTTTGCCGTTCTGGGTAATCAGGAAACTTGTACCGGAGATAGTGCCCGAAGAGCAGGTAACGAATATTTATTTTCAATGATGGCTGAAGCAAATGTTGAAACTCTTAATACGGCAAAAGTGAAAAAGATTGTGGCTACTTGTCCGCATTGTGTGCACACTCTTAAAAATGAATACGGTTCATTTGGTGGAAATTATGAAGTAATTCATCATTCACAGTTTATCAGTGCATTAATGGCTGAAGGAAAAGTCCAAACCAATAAGAGCGCAGAAACGGTTACATTTCATGATCCATGCTACCTTGGCCGGCATAATAATGTGTATGACGAACCACGACGAGATTTGCAATGGTCAGGATATAAACTGAATGAGATGGAGAGAAACAAAACAAACAGTTTCTGTTGTGGCGCCGGAGGCGCACAAATGTGGAAAGAGGAAGAACCGGGGAAGCAAGCCGTTCGGCAAAATCGGTTTAAAGAAGCAGTTGATACAGGTGCCAATACAGTGGGAACTGGCTGCCCATTTTGTCTGACAATGTTAGGGGATGCTGCCAATGAATTACAATCCGATGTCCAGGTGAAGGACATAGCTATGTTAATTGAGGAAAGCTTATCATCCTCAAATAAAATAAATAGATGAATTAGAAAATTCGAATACGGGGATTGCTTCCTAAAAAAAATGAATTGTAAACACTGCATATTTGTCAGTCTACCCGAGAAGTAGCTGATATATTTAACTGATCAATGGCCACCAGTATCCTTTTTGGATATAACCGTTTACCAACCATCAATTGGCCTTGTAATTCATAAATCCGTCCGTATAATTTTGACATACCAATGATATTTTTTTAATTTGATAAGCTTTAAAAAACAGGTAGTTAGAGGAACATACCGATAGCTGACACGTTTTAATTACATTAAAAAAAGTAATGTAAACAGCATCCATGCGAAAATTAATAATCATAATCGGTGTAAGCATATCGATAATAGGCATTCTTCTTACGGCTTCGCCCTATATTTTAAAAGCATTTCATTGGGATGAACCGTTAAAAAGAGTGATCATACCCAAAATTTTCAATGTATCTCAAAACGATATAGACTTTGATGAATTTTCATTTGGATTGAATACGCTAGAGGTAAGAAATGTTGCGGTGTCAACCAGAGAAAAGCAGTTCCGGGTTTTGATTGAAAAAATCAGTTTCAATCTGAATGTGTTTAATTGGATAAAGAATCCAAAACAGCCGGAAAAGATTCTTACCCGAATACAAATTATTAAACCACGCCTGATATTATCCAGACAAACAGAAATGATGCACGCCCCCGATAGTGTTGCTCATTCGACTCACTTAAGCAACATGCAGGAAGTATTACAAAATCTGAATTCGATCGGGAAAATTGAACGTCTGCATATTAACAATGGAAAAGTGATATACAAAACGCCGCAAGGTCAATTTTATGCCCTGGCAGATAAATTAAATGGCTGGATAATAAAATCAGGATTACAGAATCTGGAACTCACGCTCAAGGGCCATTTATCCAGTAGTAATCAGCAAAACTTTAATATTCTCTCCCAAATTGATTTAAACAAACGCCGCTTCAACACATTAATTCAGTTCACCAATTATCGCACAAACAAACTACCGGTCATGAAATTTACAGAAAATGGGCACATCGATAATGGAATTATTGATGGTGAAGTGCTTGTGCAAAACCATCATTTTATTCTGGACAGCACAAATGTAAATGCAGACTTGATTTTCAGAGAATTCGACGGGCAATTCCGGGATATTTACGTTAACCATTTTTCATTCAATATGACCGTCGAAAATAACAAATTAAACATCGCGGATGGTCAAGGATTTGTTTATGACAGTCCTTTTACGTTTAACCTCAATATTGCAAATATTTGGTATCCAAGGATAAGGGGACAATTTAAAACCAACCGGTTTGATATCCAGAAATTAAATGATTTTCTTTCCTCAAAATCTCAGACAGTTTCAGACATAGGTTTGGCCGGCGATTTTGACCTCAACATCCCCCAAAAAAAAGGCTTGGTAGATTTACAGGTACCCCGCTTAGAGTTTCCGATGATCGGAATGGTATCCGATTTAAATTTCCGGCTACGTTATAAAAACCAACAATACCGATTAGCGCTTCAAAGTCCAGATTTTCGTGGTTTTCAGCTGAAAGGCAACGCCTACTACAATGCTGTAACGAGTGTCCTGGGGACACATTTGAATCTGCACAACCGATTTGGCAATCACCAGATTTTTGATGAATTAACGGATAAGCAGCAAGATTTTAATGTCAATCTGCATTGGAGTACCAAACGGAAAAAGATTGCTGGTACATGGAATTATACCATTCACCGGCATAAGCAAGATTCACTGTACGTCATGGAGGGACACATCAACGGTGACCACCAAAATCTGGAATTCACGACGGATCGGTCCGATAAATCCGATACCTATGCTATTGTCCGCTTAAAAAATGTTTTAGAAAATCCTACCATACAGCAGAGTTATGTTAAAAATATTCCGTTGCACATTTTCGTGTCCGATCCAATGCTTCGCAAGCCTCTGAAGCGGTTAAGCAGCGAAGCTTCATTAAGTGGTCAGTGGCCAACCTTAAACGGTACAGTCCGAATTGAGGATACGCAGAACAAATTAAACGCTTTGGCCTTGAAGACACGAATTAATGGCCGGAACAAGGATATGGTTAAGGCCAGAGGGACTATTCAGCTAAAGAATCTACAAGGAAGCTTTAATGCCGATATTTCGGCCGAGAAATTAACCGGACAATTTAATCTACAGGATGAACTTTCAGGGAAAATAGATATTGATCTGACGAAAAAAGAAAGTTTGAATGGGCAACTCGATCTCAATGACTTTAACCTTGTCAAACTCTTCCGGGATACGTTAGTCGATGGTGACTTTCGAATGCAAGGGCATCTCGATGGTAATATAAGCTTATCCGGCACATTACATAAACCATTTTTTCAGTCTGATTTGACGGCAGAGAAATTCGTGTTTAATGATGTTGGTTATTATCAGACACAATTGACAATGCGCGGCAATCGCAATGAATTGAATATTGATACACTGTCGGTTTCTTTGAATAATGTACCCCTGATGAACGGCAGTCTTTACCATCAGTTCAATAATAAGGCACTGCAGGGTAGCTTTAGGGGGCAGGGGATTAATATTGAACAACTCTGGAATACCTTTAGCGACCAGCAACCGGCAATGACCGGGGTGTGTAATTTTGAAATGGAAATAAGTGGTTCACTTGAAGATCCCGTTTTAAACAGCACATTGAACAGTAAGCATGGCACCCTCTTTGAAATTCCTTATGATCAGATTCATTTTGATTTTGTGGATTATATAACCAATGGATTCTTTCCGATTGAATCCCGCAAACACGCTGTATCGGTTAATACATTGGATATTAATAGGGTTGGTACATACAGTTTATCAGCGACCGGGCATTTTTTAGGATCCGGAGAAGAATCGCTTGATATGGATGTTCATTTTGAAGGCGATGCTTTTTATTTCATCCCTTATTTACACGATTTCTTTCAGGACGGTACCTGTAATTCAGATATTGAACTGCATTTGGTGGGTAAGCCTGATCAGATTCGTTTGAAAAGCGGCAAAGCCTTGATAGAACGTGGTGAACTGTGGCTGGGTAATGTGGCCCCCCATATTGAAAATATCAATGGCGGTATACATATTCAGGAAAGCAGTAACGAAGTCAATTTTGAGGAATTCCGCGGCGTTATTGATGGCACTGCTTTTACAATCAATACGGTTCGTGATGTCATTACC
>WJIP01000262.1 GCA_014730185.1 Caldithrix sp.
ATAAAACTACCTATCGTTCATGAAACGCGTGATCATTTATACGGAACGACAAAAAAGACGACAGGTTAATTGGTGTAAAAGGATCAAAACAACAGGAGGTTAAATTGAGACACTTATTTATACTTAACCGAATCCCACTAATCTATGTTATATCATTGTTTCTGCCGGCCTTCCTAGTCGCTCAGGTAACGACGACCTTTGATACCGCCGACTCATTGGAAAACTGGCGGGCGGTGGGCGACGGAAATTTTTATTTTGAAGCAGGGAACGGCAACCCGGGCAATGCCATGCGGGTTGACGATGATGCCACGGGCAATCTGCTGTTTGCGGTGGCGCCCGGCAAATTTCTGGGTGACTGGCGTAATGCCACACCAAGCGATTCACTGACAGCCGATATTTTTCTGCACCGTATTGGCGGCAGCGCGTTTACGCCCGATTGGGTCTTTCGCATATCGGGTCCCGGGGGGCAAGCCATCGCTCTGCAGGGTTCGGAATTCAGCCCGCCCAGCGATGAATGGACCCATTTCGCCGTGGCATTGGATTCCACCCAATGGACTGTAGAAGAGGGCAACTGGCAGGATTTAATGGAACACGTAACCATGCTGGAAATTCTTACCGAATATATTACCGGCGATGAGTATGTGCGCTTAGACAATCCGGCATTATCATTCACTCCTGAAGTCAGCGATGTGGCTCCGCCGATTTATTCCGAGTTTGACGATGGTAGCTGGGAAGGCTGGTCCTTTGTAAACACCGGGGGCGTATCCATCGAAAACAGTGCAGGAAATCCGGACGGGTTTATGCGCATAAGTGATAAAAGCGATGTGCTCTCCGAGGCCATTGCTTCCAGCGTCTATCTCGGAAGCTGGGCGGATTTAACCGATGCTGCCGCCGTTCAGATGGATTTGAAAATTATAAGCCATTCGGGCAACCTGCAAACCAATCATCCTTTGATAGAACTTAGCGGTCCGGGGGGCAGGGCCACCATACCGTTGGATAGCAGTATCCTGGCTGCAGATGAAAAGTGGGTCTCTTACTCGTTTTTGCTGAATGCATCCGTGTGGACCGTACAGGAAGGGACCTGGAATGGTCTGATGAACAATGTGACCAATATATCCGTGTTCACCGAATTCTTTGACGGCAGCGAAGTGATTGGGCTGGATAATTTCCGCTTAAGCAATGACCCGCCGCAAACCGCTTTTACCGTGGATAAGCCGTTTGTTTTCATTGGCGATACCGTTCAATTTCACGATCAATCGGTTTTTGCTCCGCATGACTGGTCATGGGCATTCGGCGATGGGTCGATGAGTAATGAACAACACCCAAACCATTATTATGACACACCCGGCTTGTATGATGTATCTTTGACTACGGAAAATTCGTTTGGTACGGATAATCTGGAAAAAAAGAATTTTATTGAGGTCGCCGGGATTAGCGATTCCATTCTGTTTTTTGATGACTTCGAAAACGATACCATCCATCCGGCCTGGAGCTTTGTAAACGGCGGTTGGACGGAGACCGGCGGCATCATGCGCCAGACTACAAATTACTATAAAAATGGTTATATTAACGGGTCTTATGCCATTGCCGGTTCTCCTTTATGGTCGGATTATACCCTTGCCGCAGATATCTACTCCACCGATAATGATAAGATCGGTATGGTGTTCCGCTATCAGGATGCGCAGAATTTTTACCTGTTTACCTGGCAAAGACAGGGCGATCGGCGTTACATCAAACGTTTTGTGGATGGACAGGAGGTAAACCTGGCAGCAGACAGCGTGGCTTATGAGACCAATACCTGGTATCATGTGCAATTGGTTACCGAACAAACGCAAATTAAGTGTTACGTGGACAGCGTACTGATTTTTGAAGTGACTGATTCCACCTTCGCAACCGGCAAGGCCGGACTCTATTGTCATGGTAATGACGAAAGCCATTGGGATAACTTCAGCATCGTGCAGACGAACTATGATCCGACGGATATTGCTCAAAGCCCGGTGCAGCAAACGGCTCAATCCATGCAGCTGTATCAAAACTATCCCAATCCCTTTAATCCTTCCACGCAAATACGTTTTTATCTGCCACAGGCGGCCAACACCGTGCTTAATATTTATAATGTTCTTGGACAGCGGGTTAAAACCTATCAACCGGGAAAATTATCCAGGGGCGACCATGTATTTAATTGGCAGGGCAACGATCAGCAGGGACAACCGGTAGCGTCCGGTCTGTATTTTTACGAACTGAGAAATGGCCCGACCCGCCAGGTTAAAAAAATGTTTTTACTGCGCTAGTCTTAATGGATACATAATGTAAGCAACGACGCTTAGATGGTTTTTTAAAGGCGCCAGAGATTTTTTTTGGCGCCTTTGTTTTTTACATTAGTATTGTTAGAACATTACGGGGCATTTTAGTGTCCCTTGAAAGAATTAAATCATTTATCCTTTTGGGCTGTTGGAGCGCAGCGGAAATCCGCCCGCTGGCGGGCAGATGCCGGCCATGAGTTACAACAGCGGCAATACCAACGACAACCTGAAATTCCAGGGCAATCCCGATAATACCATTTCATTCCATGAAATCAATCGGGATGAAATCTTCCATGATTTCAGGAAGCCAGAGTAAGAGCCACGAAGTTTATCCCGATGTATTTTATCGGGAGCTGGAGGGATTATCCCGAAGGGACTCCTTCGGAGTGACCCGGAGCTGGGAAGGTGGTATGTTGTCGATCCTGCCCTGCAGTTTGCCAGCCCGTATGTGGGTATGGGAAATAATCCCATAATTGGAATCGATGCTGATGGTCGCTTTTTTGATCCCGTCACATGGGGTATAATAATAGGAGCAGCAGTTGGGGCATATGGCGGCGGTGCTTACGCGAATGATGGAGAATTGGATCCAACAAAATGGGATTATCAAAACGGCGGAACTTGGGGGGGAATGATTGGAGGAGGTGTTATAGGCGGTTTTGCCGGGGGCCATATGGCATTTCAAATGTTTGGTTCTTCAGTACAAGGTGCAACAGGTGTAACTTTCCAGGGTACTGTTTATAGTACTGCTGAAGGTGTTGCGGCAGGTGCAAATGCATCTGTTGTAGCTGGCGGCGCATCAAGTGGTGCCTTTAGTTATGGAGCTTTTGCTGCCTATACAGCAGGAATTGGATTAACCGCATTCGCTGGTTATAATTATTATAATCACGGGCTGGGAACACCCGGACAAGAGCTTCAAACACATCATGATTTTACTGCTGGTACCTATTTCACAGCTGGTTTTGGAAGGGGGCCTTCAATGCCAATTTATTCAATAAACTCTAATGCAGCAGCTGGATATAATAATTATGCTTATTCAGCCACATGGGGGCAAATGTATAACTGGAATTCTGCAACAGGTGAAATAACGAGGCAGGGAATGTTTGGATTTCGTCTTGGAAATATTTCTGCTAGTTATCATAATGATGCTTTTGTTTTTCCAAGTTTTGGAGGAGGTACTGATCAGGGGTGGACTGGTGGCCTAACTATATCTGCTTTAGATGGAAATGGAATGATGGCAGAATGGAATTATCAAAGTTTTACAGGGATAAAGATGGGTGATGATTATACATATTTTATAAATGGACGAGAATACTATCAACAGAAACTATATCAGCAAAGTTTAAACAAAGCAATAACTTCAACAAGTTATTTAGGGAATCAATATCATTTATCTAGAGATGGTTGGTTTCAACACTCAATACATGATTGGAAGAGAATACCACGTTTTTATTATCCATAATTAACTGAGGATATCATCATGAATATGAAATATTTAATATTAATAATTTTATTTTCTGGTTGTCTTTTTCAAAAATCATTTTTTTATCTACCTGAAGGAGGGGTGCGCCCCAAAAACCCTGATTTTAAATTAGCAAAAGAACCTTTTAGCTTGAAAGATACAACGTTAATTGATACTAACGCCATTTATTTGGAAAGATTAACAGATACATACTTAGTAAATTTTGATCAGTATAATACAGTGTTTCCAAATGAAAATAGGCTAAAACCTATTAAACAAGATACATCTTACCATTTTTATAGATTTTTTAGGAATGGACGGGTTTATGTAAGCCGAGTTTTAGATCATTTCCCTAGTGTTGAAGAGATGAATAATTACAATCTTGGTTTAGTAGGTTATTATAGGCTTGAAGGTAATCAGATAATAACAGAGATTTTTACACCCTCTGGTAATGGTAAATATCTAATGAAATATGGTACTGTGAAAAATGACACTATTTTTTTAGTAAAGAAAATAACAATGTTTTTTTTGGTTTAACTAAGAAATCAATTAATCAAACTAAAGTTAAAGTAAAAACACCTGAAATAATATTATATTCAGAACCGGATTGGTAAAATGAAAGAATATTTAATAATTAATACCATTTTTTTTAAAGCAGTATTACTTTTTTTTACTTGCCTGCCTGTTATAAGTAGTAACTGGAATCAGGAAAAAAATTTTACTTTTACTGATAATAGTAAATCAGATATAAAACATGATGAGAAACATGAATGTTTTGTTTCAAATGAAACTTAACGAAGCCGCTACATGGTTTAGAACAAACAACGGCCCTGCAATTATCTATGATAAAACAGGATGGTTGCAACATTATATCCATGATAACATATCAGGAAGTGCGAGATACATTTATAACTTGTATTGGCCAAATTTTTGAGGATTAGGATGAAAGCAAAACTTATAATAATACTTTTCCTTCTAGGATGTACAAACATTAAAAATCTTCCAGAGGGGGGGGAAGGCCAAAAGACAAAGCAAAGTTTAAACTTTCTGAACAACCCTATTTTCTAGAAAATGGAATTCTTGATACTAATGCTATATATCTAAACCGGGAAGCTGTTTTTTCAGAAAAAAATCATTCTGATGTAAGGCATGATTCCAATGAAATATCATTTTTAAAGAAAATAGGCGTTCCTTCCTATATGATTAACGAAGTCCCGCCAGATACATTGTATGATTTTTATAGATTCTTTAGAAATGGAAGAGTATTTGTGAGCAATGTATTGGATCATTTTCCAACAATCGACGATCAGAATGATTTTAGAAGAGGATTAATTGGTTATTATAAAATTGAAGATAATAAAATTACAGTTGAGACTTTTTTCCCTATAAATCTTGGTCAATATGTTTTTCATTATGGTGAAATAAAACAGGATACAATAGTTTTTACTGATTCTGATGTTTTACATGTATCCAAGAAAGATAAATATGTAAAGACAAAAGGTAAAGGTATCTTTTTATATTCAAGGCCTGATTGGTAGTACATCAATTTATGTAAATGAAAAATTAGTAGATGAGTTTATAAATGAATAGACAAAAAACAAAACGATATCAATTTTATATGGTAGTGATATTTATTTTTTATTCGATACCTGTTATTGCATATAGTTCTCAAGTACATTCGGATAGTATAAAAACTAAACAGGAATCTGGAAATACAAATGCTAATAAAATAGGATTGGTCATTCCGGATTTCAGATTAGGATTAGGGTTTGACATAAGTCAACCCAATTCTGGGGTTAATTTAAAATCTTATTATAAAGGCTTTGGTTCAAGTTTGACATATGGTTTTTCAAAGTCTACAAATAACTCTAAAGAAAAAATTACAGATATAAAGAATAGTCTTCAGTTAAAAGTGTTTTATTGTTTTGCAGCATGGTACGGCCCGTTTTTTTATGATCCAATATATGCAGGCTTTGGGTATAACCATATAAATGAAAAGGAAAATGTAAAAGGATTTTCTGGTAAAGGTACAATTAAGGGATTTAATTACTTTCTCGGACTAAGATTCTTAAAAGATACACGGACATTTTTCAAACATTTTGGGGGTCATATAGAAATAGGTTTTAATAGTTGGGATTTTGATGAATCAGTTTTAAATATCAACAATTCTACATTGAACTATAATTATCCGAGTATCTATTTCAATTTAGGGCTTTATTATTACATTTTTTAGACTGTAAGTCTATTAAAATAAAAAGGAATTTTACGTTTTTTAAAACACCTTTAAGAGAATCTGTAATGGTTGTAAATGCGTGGTAGGGGCAAAGCGCAAAGTAAGACGATGGCTGAATATGACGGCAACCAGGACTTAACCCTATGGCGTCTGGGTGGCTTTGGCTACCGCACGCCTGATGGCGACAGCCATTATTATTTGAAGGATCATCCCGCGGTCGCGGGACAGGCTATGGGTAATATAAGCGTAACGGTCAACACCCTGGCGCGATTGAGGCCACATTAACCAACCTGTCAAGTGTACTCCAACCCTAGATTATCGCCGGCATTTACCAATCCAATGGGAAATTATCGAATCTGCCGGCCGCCGTCCACGGGAATAACAGCTCCTGTTATAAAATCCGAGTCTTGCAGCAGAAAGCGCACCGTGCGGGCGATGTCAGTATCCGTACCTTCGCGTTTCAATAAGGTTTGTTCCAGGGCATAGTTTTTATCCCGATCGCTCATATCTTCCGGGAATAGGACCGGCCCCGGATTGATACAATTGACCTGAATATGAGGGGCCAGAGCTTTGGCCAATCCTTTGGTCATGGCCATAATACCGGCTTTGGTTAAGGAGTAGGGAATGTATCCGGGGAAAGGCGCTTCCGCCCCGGCATCCCCTATATTGATAATTTTTCCCTGCTTTTTTTTCAACAGTATTTGACTGACCTCCTGGGACAGAAAAAATGCGCTTTTCAAATTCAAGTTATGGAACGTATCCCAGTCATTTTCGGTAACTTTACCCAGGGGCGTGCGGTAGAATAAGGCGGCGTTGTTGATCAGTACGTCAATGGTGGAAAACACCCGCAACGTTTCCGTGACAATGGCTTTAGGAGCGTCCGGTCGCATGAGATCATACTGAAACAGATGCACACGCGTACCGTGTGGTCCTAAACCTTGTTTCAGTTCGGTAGCGGCCTGTTGGCTGGAATAAAAATGGCACATTACATTAACGCCGCTTTCAGCCAGTTCCCGGGTTATGGCAGCGCCCAGACGGACGGCTCCGCCGGTCACAATGGCCACTTTGTCTTTTAAATCCATAATGTTACGCTCAATACTTAGATAAAATAGTTTCGGTCATTATTTAAGAACATATTGTGGTTTTTTTCCCGTTCGATCGTTGTTGTATCGCCGTGCCCCGGGTAAACGATGGTATTGTCCGGCAGGGTTAAGAGTTTTTCTTTAATGGATTTCAGAAGCAAGTCATAATTGCCGCCATATAAATCGGTTCTGCCGATGGAGTCTTTGAATAACACATCACCGCAAAACAGACTACCGGAACCGTAGAGACTGATGGAACCGGGGCTATGGCCCGGGGTATGTATAATTCTGAACGATTGCTGACCCAGTTCGATATTTTGTTCTTCTTTTAAAAAGCCGTTGACTTCGGGAGCGCTTGACGTCTTCAAGCCGAATAAAATACCCTGATCATTAAGGGATTCCAGCAAGGGCAGGTCGCCTTCGAACAGGTAGTAAGGAATATCATAATGCTTTTGAATATCACTCAGAAAGCGGATATGATCGATGTGGGCATGGGTGCTGATAATGCGTTTGGGCACTAAATTCATATCCCGGATGGTGTCGATAATACGGTCCGGTTCATCACCCGGATCGATCAGTAAGCATTCACTGTTGGATTCATCGTATACGATATAGCAATTCATCTCAAAAGGGCCGACCGTCAGCCTGTGAACATACATAAAAATCTCCGTAGTGCATAGTATTTAAATCTAATCTTAACACAAAACTCAAACGGAATATTTCGGAATCGGTTCCCATTAAACCGCGGTAATGGGCGGGTTGCCTTCCAGAACCCGAATAATATTTTGAGCAGCCAGCTTCGCCATGGCCTGTCTGGTTTGCAATGTTGCGCTTCCGATATGCGGCAGTAATACCACATTGTTCAGTTCTTTAAGTCCCTCGGTTATTTGCGGCTCGAATTCGTACACATCCAATCCGGCTCCTCCGATTTTACCCGCTTTTAAGGCCCGGTAAAGGGCCTGCTCCTCGATTACCGCACCCCGGGCAGTGTTGATGACTACGGCATCCGGTTTAAGCAGGTTCATGTTTTGAGCATGCAATATATGGTGGGTTTCCTCGGTTAAGGGGCAATGAAAAGATATGTAGTCCGACTGACTGAACAGTTCCCGGAGGGCAACAAACCGGGCCCCTGTCTGCTGCTCAAAATCGGTGGAACGGCGACGCGAATAATAAACAAGCGACATACAAAAAGCGGCCGCCCGTTTGGCCACAGCCCGGCCGATGCGTCCGGCTCCCACAATGCCCAGCGTTTTTCCGGTCACTTCTTTGCCCAGCATCAAAAGAGGATGCCAGCCCGTAAAATTGCCATGGCGGGTGAAGGTATCCGCTTCGGGGATACGCTTGGCCACGGCCAGTAAAAGCGCCCATGTCAGATCGGCTGTGGCGTCCGTCAGAATATCCGGAGTGTTGGTCACCGTAATGCCTTTTTCTTTGGCGTAAGCCACATCAATGTTATTGTATCCTGCAGCGTAATTGGCAATGACTTTAAGGTTCCGGGCGGCATCAATTACGGCACGGTCGATAGTATCCGATAATAAGGGGATTACGCCATCCACACTCTCAAGCTTCTTTTTCAACTGAGCAGAAGTTAAGATGGGTTGTTGGGTATGTACTTCAACATCGTAACCTTTGCCGGTTAAAACATCGATTCCGGCTCGCGGAATTTGACTTGTAATAAATATTTTTTTTGAATGCATGGTATACCTGTAAATTGTTTGCCGGTCAATACACTATTATTCAATTATTTCAAATATCGCGGTGAAAAGTGTTACCATATATAACTTACGATGATAAACCATCAAACACAAAGGATGTGTGGTGTAAGTTGATGATGATCATAGTAATATGAAGATTAATTTATATTTTAGGTGCAAATTTAGATAATAAATTATCGCCGGAAACAAATTTAAAATTAGTTTCGTTGTAGTGCATTTAGAAATTGCGTTTTCATATCATAAAACTTACATTTCCAACATAAGGATTTCTATATTAATAAAAGTCTTAAAATTTTTAAATCCTGTTCAATAAACAATATAAAATTGGTATACGCCATAAATATTGAATATTACTGGCAAAGCTAATCATTTCTTTTTGTTCTGGAAAATATATGCGAATCGATCATAATAAATTAATATACGCCTGGCTTAGCCTTTTTCTGTGGATGATGACAACGGGTTTTGTTGCTGGACGTGAGTTTAAAACAGCGGAAAACTTTGCTTTACAATCCATAGACGGTGAGGTGATAAGGTTAAGCGATTACCGCGGAAAATATGTTATTGTTAATTTTTGGGCGACCTGGTGCGGCCCCTGTTACAAAGAAATGCCGGAACTGGAAAAAATACATAAAAAATATTCCGGTGGTGATGTGCAGGTTATTGGAATCGCACTGGTTTCTAAACCGGACGAAATACCGGGAGTCGTCAAACGTACCGGGGTTACCTACCCCATCCTTAAAGGCCATAAAACGTTGATTAAGGATTTTGGTTATTTTTCTTCCATCCCTCATACGTTTATCATCAATCCGCAAGGTAAAATTGTAAAAGAATACAATATACGCACCAATGCCGCCCAGCTTGAAAAAACGCTGCTTGATTTAATGAAAAACTGATTATTACCCTCCCTGCAGCAAAACCGGCCGACTAGCTTTCCGTCTGTTAGATTAACCGATCATTCGTTTGAATCCATTACAGGTTTATATCATTAGTAGTCTCGTAAAAACCACATTTGAAAAGAACCGGATTAACTGATATATTCTTAACTTTAGTAAAACAGCTTGGTGCAGGCCTGTAGTATTTTGGGTTGATGGGTTAGTAGAGCTTAAGAGATTTTATGTACTCAAGCGTAGATTCTTTTTAATAAAAACCGATAAAGTTAATTACAGGGATGGTTGTTTATCTCATGTTCAATAATCTTAAGGATGAAAAAAAAATAATTGGCCTGATGTCCGGCACCTCCTGTGACGGCCTGGATGTAGTCCTGATCACGGCAAAGCATTCG
>WJIP01000263.1 GCA_014730185.1 Caldithrix sp.
GCGGCATACAAAACTATACTCTTTCCCATGACGGCGGTAAACTGCTTTACGGTATGCCCGGCGACCAATGGGCCATTACCGACGCCGGCGGAGAGGTGAAAGCCGGCGAAGGGCAGATCAAAACGGCGGACATGCAGATGGAGGTGGATCCGCACAAAGAATGGCAGCAAATTTTTCGCGAGGCCTGGCGCTTCCAGCGCGATTATTTTTATGTGGAAAATGTACACGGCCTGGATATGGAATGGGCTTATAACACCTACAGCCCCTGGGTGGATCATGTGCGTCACCGAAGCGATCTCACCTATGTGCTGGACATCCTGGGAGGGGAGACGGCCATCGGCCACTCTTTTACCGGCGGCGGCGATGAGCCGGATGTGGATAAAGTGCCGGTGGGCCTGCTCGGCGCCGATTACACCATGGACAACGGCCGCTTCCGTATCCGAAAAATCTATACCGGTGAAAACTGGAATCCCGATTTACGGGCTCCGCTGAGCCAGCCGGGCATTGATGTCAGCGAAGGCGATTATCTGCTGGCCGTCAACGGCCAATCCTTAACCGCCGATATGAATCTGTACAGTTTGTTCGATCAAACCGCCGATAAACAGACCCGCATTACCGTCAATGACCGACCGACCATGGATGGGGCCCGTGAGGTCACCGTGGTACCGGTGAAGAACGAAACTGGTTTGCGCCGGCGGCATTGGGTGGAAAACAATCGCCGTCGGGTGGACGAACTGTCCGACGGCCAACTGGCCTATGTGTGGCTGCCCAATACGTCCGTAGCCGGATACAAGAGTTTCAACCGTTATTACTTTGCCCAGAAAGATAAAAAGGGAGCTATTATTGATGAGCGGTTCAACGGCGGTGGCTTTATCGCCGATTACATTGTTGACCTGCTTTCCCGGGAACTGATGGGTTATTTCAACAATCCGGTAGGCGATAAACAGCCGTTTCTGGCCCCCAACGCCGCCCTTTACGGTCCCAAAGTTATGATCATTAACGACGCTGCCGGCTCCGGCGGGGATATGCTGCCTTACATGTTCCGTAAGAAAGATATCGGACCGCTGGTGGGTACACGTACCTGGGGCGGACTGGTGGGCATCTGGGATGTACCGGCCTTAATCGACGGCGGCTTCATTACCGCGCCGCGCGGTGGTTTTTATAATGTGGAAGGCCAATGGGATGTGGAGAACGAAGGGGTGGCCCCCGATATCAAAGTGGAACAGACGCCGAAAGCGGTTCATCAGGGAAACGATCCCCAACTGCAAAAAGCCGTAGAAGTGGCCCTGGATTTACTCAAAGAACAGAAAGTGAACATTTTACCCCAGCCGGACGATCCGGTGCGGGTCAAACGGCCGCAATAGTCTTCAATTACCAAAAAGCCGGGTGGTGCAGGTGCCCTCGCCCAACCCATCCGGTCTTTTTAAGATTGATGATCCTTTTTTCTGTTTTTAGAATGCGCAAAACGTCATACCTTAACCGGACTCTGTTGGACCCCTTGTTAAGGGATTTGTAAGAGCTTTTATTGTTTACATTATTGATAACAGGAGAGCAAATATGAACGATGACAAAAAAGATCGCTGCAAACCGGCCGAAACCGCCGGCCTCATTGGACCCATCTGGCTCATCGGCTGGATGTTTACCATCGGCTTTGCCAAACTGCCCTTTTTACAAGCCTTTTTCGGTCTGGTCCTCTGGCCCTATTATCTGGGCAGCGCGCTGGGCGGATAGATAAAATTTCCCATTGCCAATAAACCATTTTTAAATAATATAAAATGTCAGTGCTGTCCAAAATAAGTTAATTCAAGCAAAATATTTATTGTTTTTAAAAGACTTAAATCTTCTAAAGTTTAATCTCGAATGTAACCTTTCTTTACCTACCCTTAACCCTTCCGAGGGAAGGAAGTCAATATTTCCCCTTTTGGGAGGGGATAAAGGGGTGGGTCTGAGTCCAGGATTCGTTTAAAATTACTGTTTTGGACAAGTATGATAAAATGTAATTGTAGAACCTCAGTGAAGGGGCGTTTTTTGCAGGAGACTCTAAGATAACACAAAAGAACTGAATTGTTGAATTAATGGAGTGTTGTTCCATAGATCTCGCATGCACTCCTTAAGGCGAATGACCGCAGAAAATCGTGTCATGCGTGGGCAGGCTTACCTTTACTAAATTGCGTTTTTTTATTGAAATTTAGAAAGTGGATATTATTTGTATTTTGTCGGTTGATATTTTCTTCAAACATCACAAACTTTTCCATTGTCAGACTGGATGATCATCAATATTTCAGCCGGTATTGAATTACATATAACCCATAATCCAGCACAAAGGCAATCAACGTGGCCCAGGCCGCGCCCATAATGCCGAACCAAGGTATCAAAATCAGATTGCCAGCCACAAACACTAACTGTACGGTAAAGGTAATGTTACGGACTTCCCGGCCCCGTTTCTGTGCTTTAAAAAACATGGTATAGGGTACGGACAACCCGCTGAAGGCAAAGGCTATGGCCAGCACAATCAGCGGCGGAATCGAAGGCAGAAACTCGGCGGAAAATAAATCGGTGATGATAAAATGGCGCAGTAATATGATGCCGGAAGCCGCAGCAGCGATATAAGCGAAGTTGGTCAGCAAAAATCGGCGGTCCAGTCGGGTCTGATTGGCGAAATTTTTATAGGCGCTGGTGGACAACGCCTTGGAAAAATGCGTAATGGGCATGGTCAGAGCAAAAGCCAGGGCGTAATAGGCCAGCTGCCGGGCGTCAATAAAATAGGCTAAAATCAGCTTATCGCTGTGATAAATGAAGGCTGTCAGAATATTGGCCAGATAAAGATGGGCGCCAAATTCGCGTACCTCCTGCAGCAGGCGGCCGATATAAGACTTCCATTCCGTAAATTGCGGCTGAAGCCGGTAGATGAGCCACAAAGATACAACAAGCAAAGTCAGCAAAAAGGTCAGCAAAGTGGATTTAAGTGTAAACAGGCCGGCGGCCATCAATGCCGCCATCAGCAATACATAAAGCAGACGAGGCAGAAACATATATACGCTGAGCAGGCGGATGTAGCTCAATCCCCTCAGAGTGATCTGCAGCATGCCCTGCAACATAACCACCACGGCCAGAGGCCAGAACGTCCACAACAGAAAGCCGATTCTGGTTTCGAAAACAGCATCGAAAAACCGAGATAGTATTAAAATCGATAAGGACAACAAAAGCCCTAAAAACAGTGTCAGGGTGAGGGTGGCGGCCAGATATCGGCGGGTGTGGCTGACCTCCGGCTCTACCGCCAGCAAACGGGAGGCCGCTTCGAATAAACCAAAGCTGAGAAAAGCCCTCATAAAGAACAAGGTATTAATAAACAGGCTGAACATGCCGAACTGCTCAACGGATAACCAGGCCGTATTCAGCTTGGTTACCACATAGCCCAACGCCACATTGAGCATGATGCCCGTATACAAAGCAGCGGTTTTACGGGCCGTCGGGGCCCTGGAAATATTTTTGATTTTCTGCAGCATGTTTTAAAGACTGGTAGTTTTGATGATTACTATGGTTTATTCAGTTTTTTTCCAAATTTGCAGCCTGTTCATAAATCATTTTCAGCTTATCCACCTCCAGCTCCCAGTTCAGTTCCATGGCCGCTTTCCGGCAGTTACCGCGCCATTGCTGCCATTGATCCGGATGGGTTAGAATTTCCCGCAGAGCCTTTGTCAAACCATCAACGATATGATCTTTATCCACCAAAACCCCGATGTCATAGTGATCCATGTAGTAACGTTTGGTTTCGATATCCGTAGCGATTACCGGTAAACCGGCCATCACGTATTCGAAAAATTTGTTGCCCAACGCGTATTGCCGGTTTAAACAATCCGGTTCGTTCAGGGATAAACCCACATGATAGCGGCTGATGGTCTGAATAAGCTGCGTATAGGGCAGCATGGGTTGAAAGGTTATTGTAGCCTCCAGCTTCCGGTGACGCACGTCTTTCCGCAAATCATTTTCCAGCGGTCCCTGGCCGATGAGGGTGAGATGCACCGGTTGGTCCCGCAGGCGGTCCATCACCTGCATGATCTGCGGCAACGCCCGGCCGGTGAGAAAATAACCATGAAAAACAATATTCAAAGGCGGAAAGGGAAGATCATCATTCGGGATTTGATTCACGCGATGCTCTATTGACGGTACATTGCGCACCACTTCCACCCGCTGCAAATTGGGGTAGCGCCTTTTAAAAAGTTGCGCGATGGGCTGAGAGACGGTAATCAACTGATCGATATAGGGAATACCCAGGCGTTCAAAAAACAGCCAGATCCTTTTCTTCAGCGGCCGGTCGTCCCAGATTTGATGGCCGGCAAAATATTCATGAGCATCGTAAATTAAATAAGGACGGTGAAACAGGCGGTACACCAGAAATCCCGGCAGCACCCACAAACCGCGCAAATGCGCCACATCAAAAGAGCGGAACACCATCAATCCCAGTACTTTCGCATTAAACCACATGAACTTCAGCGGTCCGCCCCTGAAAGGCACCCGGATGCGCTTTACTTCAAAATCGAACGATTCGTGCGTATAATTTTTACCGGGCTGGGCGATGGTATAAACCGTCACTTCATAGCCTAAGGTGTGGGCCGCATCGATTTGATTAAATATACGCCGCCGGTGTTCCAGGGGATCGATGGTCACATAAACAATCGATTTAGCCATGATCGACCACCGTTAATTGGATTTGCGGCAAGCTGCCTTTGCAACGGATGTGTGTGCCCCGGGCCGTTTCTTCAGTATACACTTGTTCGGTGGCCGATGCGACCGATAACCCGGGCCGCCGGCATTGCAGGGTAAAGTTCTGCAATTGCGGGGGACATTGCAGAGTGATGTGCCACCGGGCATTATCCCGGGAGAGTGTTTGTATGCGAATATCGCGGCGCTGTCGGGCCCATTGCACCTGTCGGGATAGGGGCGCTAAAAAGGCCTCCTCCCTGAGCAGACGGTCCATTATGGCCTGCCAGATTTGAGCCAGAGGCTGGGGCTGATAAAGCGACGCTGTATGCCACAGGATATTGAACAGACCGCCGGTTGATTTCACCGTCGTCAGGAGCCCATCGATCACCTGCAGGGCGGCCTGCGCATCGTGGCCGCTTTGCGGTAAAGTGTTTTCGAAGAACAGGGTGGGACATTCGTAAACCGCCAGGGATTTCTGCTGAGCGGCATCGAAGGTTCTGTAGGGAAAACCTGCTCCCGCCCGGAATCCGCTGTAACGACGATAGACCAGGGTGGCATCATAATTCAGTTGCAGGGCCTGGGCCGTATGCCACAGTCCGGGAAAAATACCCCGTAAATAATGGTGCCGCATGCCATGGATCATCGTACCGGCGCTTTGCTGCAACCGGTTTTTTTCCCGCATATAGCGGCGGGGATGCTCAAAGGCATACCGGCTGGGATGCAATGCAATTTCATGGTCATGGCAGTTTAACTTTTCCAGCAGGCGGCGCATGCGTTTCGATTGCAGGCGGTATCGCAAATGAAGCCCTTCGGTATAGCGGGCCAGGAAAAAAAAGGTGGCCGTGATATGCTGGTCGGCGTAAAAGGGCAGCAGCCGATCGAAGGCCCAGTAATCGTTATCCCGCTGATCGATGGTTTGCAGTTTCCGGGCATCACCCCTTAGTCGCGCTTTGCCTTTTTTGAAGGCTTTCTTCAGCGGATGATAAGCCCGGATAAAATCAACATCATGGGTCAGCGTTGCGCCGAAGGGTTGTCCCCCGGGATACCGGGCCTTGCGCAGTAGAAATCGTTGATGGCCTTCGGCCGTTTGTTCCAAGGCTTGCTGCAGCCAGCGCAATAAGTAGTCCACTACCGGTCGCCGGAATTGGCCATAGTGGTACAGAATACTTTCGGTTACCTTCTCATCCACATCATCCGGATGGTTAAAATCCGCCTCCTCAATGCGAAACAGATGGTAATAAACGTTAGCTACCATATCAAAATCAAAACAATACGCCGCAGTTTCTTCAGGTGGTTTGATTGTGGTAAAACCCATTACCGGTAAGGTTTGCCCTTCATACGTGCACTTTTGCCATTTTTGCGTTTTCCGCAACTGAGATAATGGGCTATGCCGGGGAATATAAACCATTGACCGGGCAAGTTCTTTAAACTGCTGATGATAAGACAAGGTTAAAACGTTTGCATCCAAAGTATCCGGCGGCTGCCATTGGTAGAAATAGCCCAGTTGATCGAGCATCACCTCCAGGGTATGGGCCTCCGCCTTACCGATGGCATCACTGTTTACCAGTTGAATATACATGCCTGCATACCTCAGAGTTTGCGTTTGGCCCGCATTTGCTTTAGCCGTATGGCCGTAAGCCAGCGTATGCCCTGATTGCGAAAATACCGGGCTCGGTAATAGGTTTGTAATTGTCCGCCGAAACTGCGTTTGAATTGCTCGAAAGCGGCGGTGTTACTGCCCAGAAAATCGAATACTTTGCCCGCAAAATCGGGATCTTGCAATGCTTTTGCATGCAAATAGTCGGTGTCGTTCTGCCTGCGGCGGGTTTGATCCATACCGGAAAAGTAGGCGTACACGCCCTTTGCATCGCTTAAAAGGAGCAGGCCGGCCACTTGACGACCGTCTTCCTGCAGGTAGAACAGATGACCGATATCCTGATCCAGCACTGTTTTAAATAATCCCGGCATGCTGTCGAAGGGAATAGGCGGTTTTATATTGTGATGGGCATAACTTTCCCGTATAAAACGAATCAGATCCGCAGGTTGCGATGAGCGAGCAACGGTCAGCCCTTCTTTTTCCGCTTTATTGTACTTGCGGCGAAGGGCCTGGCTGAATTGCCGCTTCAGTTCTTCGGGCTGTGTAATGGTAAATAGATAGGTGTAAGCGGGCTGAACCTCGAATCCATGCCATTGCAGGGGACGCATATCATTGCAGAAAGGTGCCAGCGTGATGTCGGTATAGGCGTAGTGCTCTTTTAAATATGCGATCAGAGGAGCCAATACAGCATGATAGTGGGCGATGCGGCTGGATGGTTTATCGCTTTCGGGGGCGCGTACCAGCATGCCCTGATAACGGGTGGCCGGCGGATGAGTGATCATGGTAATACCGGCCATCGTTTTGGGCCAGATGATCATACCGCCCACCGTATCATCCGCTTTTTGTACGGTTAGAATTTTGAAGGATCGTTGGAAATGGTGCTCGATCACCTTTGCCCACCGGGCGGTATGAAACAACGTGCCTCCTGCCGCCGAAAACACGAAACGATCCCAGTCGGCATATGCCGCGGCATCGATTTTTTTAATGACATACGTGTTTTCATGCGTTGACATGGATTCACGCTTTTTGCATTAATTGAACAATAATCGCTTTTTGCACATGCATACGGTTTTCAGCTTCGTCAAACACGATGGATTGGGGGCCGTCCAGAACGTCATCGGTAATCTCTTCCCCGCGGTGGGCCGGCAGACAATGCATCACATAGGCATCGCTGCGGGCATGACTCATGAGATCCCGGTTCACCTGATAGGGCATAAACACCTTTTTGCGTTGCGCCGCTTCTTTTTCCTGGCCCATGCTGGCCCATACATCGGTATATACCACATCGGCATTATGCACGGCTGCTTTGGGATCTCCGGTAATCTCAATTTCACTGATGCCGGTCTGCCGGGATCGTTTCAGCGTCTGTTCATCCGGCTCGTAACCGGAAGGCGAACAGATCACCAGGTGCATGGGCAGTTTACCGGCCAGATTAATCCAGGAGTTGGCCACATTATTGCCGTCGCCGATATAGGTGATCTTGATATCCTGCAGATGACCGCGGTGCTCTTTGACCGTAAAGATGTCGGCCATAATCTGGCAGGGATGGTTGTAATCCGTCAATCCGTTAATGACAGGAACCGTGGCATATTCGGCTAATTCCAGTATATGTTCATGATCGAACAATCGGGCCATGATAATGTCATTATACCGCGAGATAACCCGGGCCACATCGCTAACCGCTTCCCGTGTACCGATACCGATATCGTTGGGCGATAAATAGAGAGCATAGCCGCCCAGTTGATACATGCCGGTTTCAAACGATATGCGTGTGCGGGCCGAAGGTTTGGCGAAGATCATGGACATGGTTTGTCCTTTACACAAGTGGTGTGCCTCGCCGCGTTGGGTTTTCTCTTTCAGTTCGGCAGTCAAATCAAATATCGTTTCAATATCCTGCTTGCTGTAATCGGCGATTGAAACAAAATCCTTATTCACTTTAACCTCCGCAATAGTTCAATAATCATTCTGTATGTTTATCAGTAAAATTTACAAAATATAACGGCTCAAATCCTGATCCTCGATAACAGATTGCAACGTATCCTTCACCTTTTCAGCATCGATTTCGATAGCCTCGTGCGCTTTTTCCGGCACATCAAACAGAATCTCTTCCAGAAGGGTGGACATGATGGTATGCAGGCGGCGGGCGCCGATGTTTTCTGTTCGGGAGTTGACCAGGGTGGCGATATGGGAGATTTCTTTGATACCATCCTCGGTGAATTTCAATTGTACATCTTCCGTTTCCAGAAGGGCTATGTATTGTTTAATCAGGGCATTTTTGGGTTCGGTCAGGATCCGAACAAAATCATCCTCCGTGAGGCTGTTCAGCTCCACACGGATGGGAAAACGCCCCTGCAGCTCCGGGATCAAATCCGATGGTTTACTGGAATGAAAAGCCCCGGAGGCCACAAACAGAATGTGATCGCTTTTGACCATACCGTATTTGGTGACCACGGACGTGCCTTCCACCACCGGCAACAGATCGCGCTGTACGCCTTCCCGGGACACATCGGCGTTGGTTTTACCGGCCGATCCGCCGGCAATCTTATCGATTTCATCCAGAAAGACGATACCGGAGTTTTCCGCCCGTTTGATGGCAAGGCGCATCACTTCTTCCATATCGATCAGCTTCTGGGCTTCCTGCTGGGTTAAAATATTAACCGCTTCCGGGACGGTGGTGCGCCTTTTTTTGGTCTTTTTGGGCATCATACCGCCGAATAATTCCTGAAGGTTTAAGCCCATTTCTTCGATACCCATGGGGGAGAAGATCTGCATCATGGGTGTGCTGTCGCTGGGTACATCGATTTCCACCTGCCGGTCATCCAGCTTACCTTCCATCAGCTGCGCGCGCAGCTTTTCCCGGGTACGCTGATGGCGCAGTTCCAGTTCATCCCCCTCCTCCATTTCGCCTACGGGCTTTTCCTGTTTGGAAATGGGTGGCAACAACAGATCCAGTACCCGTTCAATCGCGTATTCCCGGGCTTTGGGTTCCACTTCCCTGGTTTTTTCCGTGCGCACCATTTGCACACTGATTTCCACCAGATCGCGGATGATGGATTCCACATCGCGACCCACGTAACCCACTTCGGTGAATTTGGACGCTTCCACCTTTACAAACGGGGCATTGGCCAGTTTGGCCAGCCGGCGGGAAATTTCCGTCTTACCCACACCGGTAGGCCCGATAAGAATGATGTTGTTGGGCATTATTTCTTCCCGCAAATCATCTTTGACCTGCTGACGCCGCCAGCGATTACGCAGAGCGATGGATACCATTTTTTTGGCCCGGTCCTGACCAATAACATATTTATTCAATTCATCAACAATCTGATGGGGTGTTAATTCATCAATTTTCATGATAACCTCTTTTCATCCTATAACACTTCAACGGAAATATTGTTGTTGGAGTAAATGCAGATATCGGAAGTAATAAGCAGTGCTTCCTTTACGATTTCCTCGGCGCTCAAATCCGAATATTTGATCAGACTTCTGGCGGCCGCCAGGGCGTAAGACCCTCCGGATCCGATGGCCGCTATGGCATCATCCGGTTCGATAATGTCGCCCGTACCGGATATGATGAAGGTGTTGCTTTCATCCATAACCGCCAGCAAAGCTTCCAGTCTGCGTAAATACCGGTCCGATCGCCAGTCTTTGGCTAATTCCACAGCCGCCCGCGCTAAATTGCCCGAGTAGCGTTCCAGCTTCTCCTCAAAGCGCTCGAACAAAGTGAAGGCGTCTGCAGCGGCGCCGGCAAATCCGGCCAATATCTTTTGATTATACAACCTTCGCACTTTAGCGGCGGAGTGCTTCATCACGGTTTCGCCCATGGTCACCTGTCCGTCCCCGCCGATGGCTGTTTGTCCGTTGTGACGCACACCGATAATGGTGGTGGCATGCATGGTTTGTGGTTTATGTATCATCGTGTCCTCGTTGTGAATGCTGGTTTGGGCCTGTTACCCGTTTAAACGCTAATAGTTCCTGCAAAAAACGATCCGTCGTCCTGTCCTTTGTAGTAACGCGCAGTGCTTTTTTTATTACAAGTGGGTTAAGATAATACAAAAAGGCCAAAAATTAAAGCCGGATTGTTTTGAGGTCGTAACCAACGCCAATGGGGAAAAAGTTCGTTTGGACAAAGGGATGGGTAAGTTAATCCCATCCATCGGGAGACTATTTTACCCTGTTGGGACTTCCATCCTGTCGGGAAAATTACAAATCTCAAATAGCAAATTACAAACAAATTTCAAATAACAATTTCTAATGACCGAAACGCCTTTTGGCAAAGCGAGGTAGGTTTGTAATTTTGATAATTGGAATTTGAATATTGTTTGTTAATTGTAGTTTGTATTTTGGGATTTAAAAGTCTTAGCATTGCCCACTCTGTGAGATAGCCAGCCTGATTACCCATCCCTAAATCCCTGATTTGTTATAGTCAAGTATTTTTTAAGGTTATTAACAAAATGTTAATAACCGTCGGCGCTGTGGAAATGTGGAAAACTCGCCATAATTGATCCTAACCCTTTTATATTTATACTCTTAACTTCTGTGGAAAACTCAGTTTTAACCATCCATTATTATTGCCTTGTTTTACCCTGATATTTGAGAGTCTCTATGCCGAGCTCTGATCTTGCCTAATTGAAACTAAGACAAACAGACAGAGAGTCTTTGGAGCTTCCCTTGAAGGTCACAGATTAAGCGCCTTTATGGGGTTGGTGAAGATCTCTCTGCCTTTTACGGATTTGTTTTTTAAGCCACTTTCGACAGTACTTTATAGCCTTCTATATAATTTACATTATCGCGAACCAATGCAAATATAATTCCCATTAATTTTCTAGATATGGCCGTTAGAGCCTTGTTTTTTAACATGCCTCTTTCTATATAAGAGTGATATTTATCATGCAAAATGCCATCCTTGCGAGTTACATTCAAAGCTGCAAAATAAAGAGTCTTTCTTAATAAACTGCGACCCCGTTTGCTAATATGCCTTTCTCCTTTATGTTGACCGGAACTGATTTCATACAAATTTAAACCAGCTACTTTTAATACCTCATTGTTCGATTGATATTGCTTTAAGTCGCCAACCTCTCCTATAATGGCTGCAGTAGTGATTACACCAATGCCTCTCACAGACAAAATGCGTTGGCTGTAAGGAACCGCTTTTAGCTTATTGTCAATTTTATTTTCCAGTTCGTCTTTATGGGTTTGATATAACTCTAATTCATTCAGGTGCATTTGTATGCCATCTATAATACTTTCTGCCCCATCGGTGATACCAGCCGAGGATAGTGCGGCATGATAAAGATCTTCTGCTTTTTTATTTCCCAACTGCTTCCGGCTGATACGCTCGATTTCATGGATTAGCTTTTTTAAACCTAACTTACATAGCGCCTGGGGCGTTGGATAATGTTTAATTAAATATAATGCGGTTTTTGTTTTTAATGTCTTCATGACCGATAAAAATTCCGGGAATATTAAATAAAGCTGGGATTCGATTCGGTTATAGATGCGAGTTATATCATCAAGTTTGTGTTCTCTTAGGTGAATCAAGCCTCGCAAATCTGCCGATGCGCCTTCTGGAATGATTAAAGATAAATATCTATTTAATTCGATAATATCCGCTATGACTTTAGGGTCTTTTTTATCCGTTTTATTGGGTGAATTATCTTGTATTTCTTTTACCCTTTTGGTGTGCATGGGATTGATTTGTACAATATCAAAACCCCGTTTGTATAAAAAATAGATTAAAGCCTGCCCGTAACTACCGGTAGATTCCAGTCCAAATAATAATTTGCGTAATCCTTTTTTTCTACGAAATTGTTCTACTTTGTTTAATAAATACCTAAAGCCTTCTCCCGTATTGGAAAATGTAAAAACCGGTAATGAGGTGCCATTTTTGCAACGGGCATATCCATAATTCAGTTTCTTGCCAACATCCATCGTAACTAATAGCGTATTTGAATTGAACTTTGGTTCTTTTATTTTTAACTTCATAGTGTGACTATGCTCCTATTTTTAATTTGTGTTTTGATTATTTCAGTCTTACCAAATATAGGAGTATAGTCATTTTTTTCAACTCGTTTTTGACTACACTACAATATAGCAAGCTTCCCTAATGCAATAGGGAAGGGACTTTGACTGTGTCGTTGCGTTAAATATTCACCCGATGTAAAGCGGTTGAGAAGGTTAACGCTAAAAATTTGCCCAAATATAATAGCGCAGGGCGAAGGCCTGGAAACGGCCGTTAAGCCAACATCAATAAAGCTCATTATCTTTATACCCCCCTCTTTCCCCCTGTCAGGGGGGAACTAAAAGGGGGGTAAACACATAACGGTTTTTCATTCCCCGTCTTTATTTGGCAAATACCATTTTTTTGATCAGTCTGCGGCCGCCGGTTTTCAAGGCGTAGATGTACACACCGTTGGACACATTCTGTCCGGCGCTGTTCCTGCCGTCCCACTGGATTTCATGATAGCCTTTACTAAATGAGCCGTTAGCCAGCGTCGCAATCTTTTAGCCGGTGATGGAGATGATCGATAGTTTAACCTGGGCTTCCTGCGGCAAACCGAATTTTATGGTTGTGGAGGGATTAGCCAGAAAGGGCTGGGGATAACGTTTATTTTATATCATTCTTTATAAAATGGACCATTAATAACAAACTTTCATTTCCTAGTCAACGGAAATTATTTTCCGTGAATGACATAAGATTTTTTATTGAGTAAAGTGGACCCCACAGCAAACACCTCTTTACCGTCAGTCCAAATTTCACGAAAGTGTGTGGTAAGTTGCCTGAAGTTACTAAACGTATGCGCATCCGAATAATTCGGATAATAGGTGAGCCGCGCCCCTTCGCCGCCTAACCACATCCTATCCGGTGTTGTGCCGTACAACGCGTAAATATCCGTAAACGAGTAAAAATCAGTCGTCCAAGAGGAATCCTGTCTGCCCCGGCGCCATAGCCCTTCGCCGGCAGAAAAAAGTACACTGTCCACGGCGAATAAATCAAAAATACCAAATGCATGTTCAGCAGATGAAACTTCCCTTTGTTTGTCTATAATTTTCCAGTTATCGCCGTCCCATTCAATAAAATACCACCAGGTGTGACGTCCAATAAATTTATAACCCAGAGCATACACTTCGTCACTGTCAAAACCGGATAAGCTGCGGATATTGATGCTGTCGGGGGCCTGAAAAGGATGCCACCGGGAACCATCGTATTGGAACAGTTTGCCGTCCAGGCCGCCGGTCCAGATATCATCCGGGGAAGCGCCCCAGATGGCGTATAAACTAGCGTCATCATCCAAATAGGTTTCTGTCCAACGCTTGCCGTCGAAATGTACGATTATTCGACTGCCTACAAAATAAATATCATTTTCTCCAAATCCTATGATATCCTGAAACGAGTTTAAAAGTATATCTCCACCTTCATTATCATGTATTTTTAAACGTTTCCAATTTTCTCCATTGTAATGCCACATCGCACTTAGTGTCGGGCCATATGTACCGGCAGCGTCGCCGCCAACATAGACATCATTAGCGGAACTACCCCAAATGGCATGCATCCAAACATAATCATGGTCGGGTATATACAGGGTATCAACCGTCCATTGATAATCCTGCGGCTGGCGCGTATTTTGTTGTAAAGCCGAAGGGTCTTTTTTACAGCCGGTTATAACAAACACTACTAAAATAATACAATAAATAAATTTCATAGAGTCTCCTTATTCGTAATGATCTTTAATTTGGTATGATAGTCATGTAAAGCCAGCGTAATAATCCATAAGATTATTGGCCTTTCAAGTATATAAAAATAATCATCGTATATTCAAAATTGTAATTTTTTGGCCAATGCAATTGACATAAAAGTTTTTTCTATCCTCTATTACTATGTGTCGGAGAAAAGGCCCAAAAAGTCACATGTTTTTTAAAAAAAATTTAAAATTCAGATGTGCAAAATATCCCTCCTTTCATTTAATCCGTTGATCCGCCCAGGGACATAACAATCCGCCCCTAGCGGTTTACATTATTTGCCGGGCCTTGCACCCGGTGCGGCGGGCTTGTCAACCCGCCGATGGGCCGATTATTAACGGGTCGGCCCCAATCATCAGCGTGGGCGCTGCTGATGCGGCATAATGCCGGATTAAATCAAAGGTTGTTATTGCAATGTAACAAAAAATATAAGGCATGCAAAAGAAGATTGAATTAATGCGCCAAAGGTGTCCCTTTGGGAAATGGGTGGATTGTTGGAGTGATGGAGTAGTGGAGTAGTGGAGTGTTGGAGTTTTTGGGATAAAATTTGCCGTAACATTATCATCCGGCCATAAACGTTGACCGATGCCTGTGATTCACTGATTCAACCATTCCCACGATAACTAACGGATATATATGCTGTGTATGACAAAATACATGAACCGGTCAACCTCAAGTCATCTTTCATCAATAATGTATGTTACAAAATACTAATTTTCTTTATAGATATCATCAATAATGCTTTTATAATTTTTTTCCACCACGTTGCGTTTTATTTTCAAACTGGGAGTCAACTCGCCTTTTTCAATGGAAAGCGGCTGACCTAAAATAGTAAAATTCTTAACCTGTTCATATCGGGCAAAATCCTTGTTCTGGGTTTCAATTTCCTGCCAGATCAGCTCCTTAACCCGGTCATTGCCGGCCAGGGTTTGATTATCATCCGCTTCAACGGCATTATCCCTGGCCCATTTCTGCAATATCTCCCAATTGGGGATAATCAAAGCGCTGATAAATTTGCGTTTGTCGCCCACCAGACAGACATCATCGATGTATTTGCTTTTTTTAATTTTATGTTCCAACGGCGCCGGCGCTACATTTTTACCCCCGGAAGTGACGATGATATTTTTCTTGCGATCGGTGAGGAACAGAAAGTTATTGTCATCCAGGTAGCCGATGTCGCCGGTATGCAGCCATCCCTCCTGATCGATGACCTCATCCGTCAGTTCCGGTTTTTTGAAATAGCCTTTCATCAGGATATCACCTTTGATCAGCACCTCCCCGTCTTCGGCAATTTGCAGTTGAACCCCTTCGATGGGTTTGCCGCAGGATCCGTACCGGGTCTGACCGGCCGGCGTCAAAGTAATGATGAGGTGGGTCTCCGTCATGCCGTACCCTTCTACAATAGGCAGGCCCACCGCTTCGAAAAAACGCAGGGTTTCCACCGACAAAGGCGCCCCGCCGGCAATCGGATAACGGAACCGGCCGCCCAGCTTTTGCTTTATTTTGTAGAATACGAGGCGATCCGCAATCTTATATTGCATTTCCTGCCATTTGGAGACCTTGCCGGCCTGCCGGTCTTCGTGGTACTGCAGGCCCGTTCCGATAGCCCAGTAAAACAGATTGCGTTTCAGGGCCGGACCGTTTTCCACCTGTTCCTGTACGCGGGCGGCAATTTTTTCGTAAAGCCGCGGCACGCTTACCATGACAGTGGGTTTGGCTTCGGCAATATCTTCCACGACCGTATCGATGCTTTGGGCATAGTGAATGGCGCCGCCGCGATACATGGGGCACCAGTGACCGGCTAACCGTTCATACAAATGGCTTAAGGGTAAAAAGGATAAAAAGACATCGGTTTCTTTTAAATTGAGCACCGCTTCGGCATTAACAATATCCGTAACAAAACCCTTGTGATGCAGCATTACACCTTTGGGATCGCCGGTTGTCCCTGACGTGTAAACAAAGCTGCACACATCCTCCGGGTTGATGGCCGCCATCGATTCATGGAGAAAGTTCGGATGGGATTGCAGATGTTCCTGTCCTTTTTCCAACACCGAATCCCAGCCATGTACGCGCTGATCATCACTGGTATCTTGATCATACATGATGATGAACTCCAACGAGGGGACCTTTTCCTTAATCTCCTGCACCTTGGCATACTGCACTTCATTTTCCACGAAAATGCCCCGGCTTTCGGAATCGTTCAGGATATAGGCAATTTGCGATGCAGGCAGCGTCTGGTAAATGGGTACCACTACGCCTTGCATACCGAAAACGGCAAAATCGCTGATCGTCCATTCTGGTCGGTTATTCGACAGGATAGCTATTTTATCATTTTTTTGCAGCCCTAAAGCGCTCAGACCGTGGGCCAATTTGCTAATCATTTGTCCGAATTGTTCATAGGAATAGGCCTGAATGCGGCCATCCCTTTTAAATCGCAAGGCATCCCTGTGGCGGTACTGATCGATGGTTTCAAATAACATGTGGATAACGCTTTTAAACATTTTTGCTCCAATTTTATATTAGATCTTAACCCTATTTAAATATAATCAACCAAACACTAACCGACATAAATTGTGCTGTTTTACGCTATTTAACACCGGCAGTCAATCGCCCGCTGTCAAAGACAATTTGACCACCCAGGATAGTCATTTCAACCTTTGTGTTCCGGACATCTTCTGCCGGAATTGTTAATATATCTTTCGATAGAACTGTAAGATCCGCCAATTTACCCGGGGTAATCGATCCTTTGATATCTTCTTCGAACACGGCCTTAGCGCCGTTAATCGTGTATGTGCGCAGGGCTTCCATTCGTGTTAAAGCCTGATCGGGAAAAAACGGTTGCATGTCTTTCGGTTTGCGGGTGACGGCGGCATAAAAGTTATCAATGGGATTAACCGGTTCAACCGGGGCGTCTGTGCCGTTACAGATCAAGGCCCCGCTTCGCCTTAGTTTCTGCCAGACATAGGCCCCGTCGGCGGCCCGGTCTTCACCCAGTCGTTTATAAACCCACGGGGCATCCGAAGTGCAGTGAATGGACTGCATGGCGGCTGTCACACCCAGTTCGGCAAACCGGGGGATATCATCCGCATGCAAATGCTGGGCGTGCTCAATGCGCCAGCGTAAATCCGTTTTCTGCGGATGATGTTGAAAAACGTTTTCATAGATATCCAGCGTAACCCGATTGGCTTTATCTCCGATGGCATGGGTACACAATTGCAATTGGTTTTCTATGGCCAATTGGGCCGATTGTTTAAAAGTATTCAGATCGATGGTGTTCAGGCCCTGTTCCGATGGTAAGTCCGAATAGGGTTTTAAAAGCCATGCTCCGCGGGCGCCGAGAGCGCCATCCATATACCGTTTGATGCCGCCCACCGTTAAACGTTTGTCTCC
>WJIP01000264.1 GCA_014730185.1 Caldithrix sp.
GTAAACTATGAATAGATTAAGCAAAAGTAACGGGCTTATATACCTAGTGCTGCTATTATTCCTTGCTTCTGTACCGCTTTTGGCCGGTGACGAAGACAGGATAGGAACAGCCGCAGGTACGCAACTGCAGATTCCGGTTGGAGCCCGTGATTTAGCAATGTCTGGTTCTGATATTGTGTTTACCACAGGTGTAGACGCATTATACTGGAACCCGGCCGGTTTGTCCCATATGGAAAATAAGGCAGCCGGTTTGTTCTCGACCATCACCGTATTCAATGATATTCAGGTTAATTACCTGGCCGTCGGTACCAATCTGGGTGCCATCGGTCATTTGGCCTTTAGTGTTAAAGCATTGGATTTTGGTGATATTCCGCTGACAACCCTTCAGGATATGGATGGGGCGTCCGGTAAAACTTTTTCCCCGACGTTCAGTACCATTGGTCTGACCTATGCCAATAAGCTGACCAATGCCATTCAGGTTGGTGTCACCGGTAAAGTATTGTATGAGTCTATCCCCCGTGTGAGCGGCAGTGCTGTTGCTTTTGACCTGGGATTGCAGTATCAAAACTTAGCTGGTATTGAAGGTGTTTCCTTTGGTATTGTGGCTAACAATATTGGTACCAACATGCAATATGCTGGTACGGGACTGGGCGACCAGACCCGCAGCGCGGATGGTAAAACCGAGTTCTTAACCAAGAACGCTGAAACCAATCAGTTGCCGGCAAGCTTGAATATGGGCGTATCTTACGACTATCAGGTTATGCCGAAAAACAATCTGATTGTTTCCGGTACTTTCCAGAACAGTAACCTGGAAAACGATGCCGTTAAGTTCGGTGCTGAATATGGTTATGACAATATGCTGTTCCTGCGCGGTGGATACCGTTATACGGCGAACACCGATACGGATGCATTATTGTATACCTTTACGCTGGGCGCCGGTTTCCAGTATAAGCTGGGCAATACCGTCTTAGGTATTGATTATGCTTTCCGGGATTCGCAATATTTCAATGCCAATAACATGTTCGATTTGAAAATTGCGTTCTAAGAGTCCACGTAAGCATTAACGCGAGAAGGCCGGTATCACCAGATGCCGGCCTTTTTTATTTCTGTTCGATTGAAGAGATATTCTTTCTAAAAATTGGTATTAATGATGATTATGAAAATTAACGAAGTAAAAAATAATTGGCGAAACTTTTTGCTGTAAATCAGATTCGATGAACAGTTGAAAAAATGAACCGGGATCATCGGTTCCGCTTAAGGCATTGTTGAGGACAAACCTTTTATTGCTTGCATTGAAACGACAGCTTCTATATATTTAATTTTATTAGGCATATAAAGAATTTATTTATGAAAAAAAATATTTTTTTCACAGTCGTATTCATTCTGTTTCTGCAATCCAGCGGTATGGCAAAACAAAGTGGTCTTTGGGTTGTGCGCTATGCCCTTGTAAATCCATCCCAACGAAATGCAATTATTGAAAAAGCCATACAACTTGGTGTAACTGATCTTTATATTCAGGTTTGGGCTCTGGGTCGCTCCTGGGTGCAAACCGGTCACGATAATCGGCCGGATGAACCTGCACTGACCGGAAAAATGCTTGTAGAATTTATAGAGGAGGCGCAGCATCAGGGTTTAAAGGTTCATGCATGGATCAATGTATTCTATGTATGGAGCGGGTCCAACCCTCCGGAATACAAGAATCATGTTTTCAATCGGTATCAATCTGAAATTCTGCGAACCGATACCGGAGCAGAATTGAATGCCTATAATGTGCTGAAGAAAGATGGAGTAACCGGATATTTTATCAATCCCCAATCCAGCGCGTATATCCGGCAAATTAAAAAGTATGTTAAAGATCTTTTAATAAAATTTGACTTTGATGGCATCCATTTTGATTACTTCCGATATCCCGGCAGGCAATATTCCCGAGCACAACACGTATCGTCCAATCCCATTGTGGGGTATTTTGTGGACGACAAAAAAATATATCAGTCATACCAGCCCTTTATTCAGCAATTTGGTATGGATACTTTTCTGCACATTGATAATTATTACAGCACATACCTTCGGGAAATTGTGAATAATGCGTTCCGGGAGCTGAGCCAATCCATTCGAACGCACAATGCTTCAACGGTTATATCGGCGGCCGTAAAACCGGATATTTATCAGGCCCGACACAAATATTTTCAGGATTGGTCATTATGGATTCAGGAAAACTGGTGTGATCATGTACTCATGATGAATTATACGCTTGACACCAAACAATTCAGAAATCGTTTGAATTCTGCAAAACAATATGTTCCTGCAGATAAGATCACGGTTGGTGTTTCGGTTTATAATCAGCCGCCTTTGCAGGCCTTACGCAAAATAAAACTTATCCGGGCATCGGATTTTAAGGGATATTCGATATTTTCACTTAATTATTTACAGGAACATGCCGAGTATTTCAAAGCTATGAGGCAGCATCTGAATGGTAAGAACCGAAGCTATTTGAGCGAATACATTAATAACGGAGCAGCTCGCTGATTTTATGGGCAAAATTATTGCAGTAACCAGTCAAAAGGGTGGTGTAGGAAAAACAACAACGGTTGTCAATTTAGGAGCCAGTTTAGCCATTTTAGGAAAGAAGACACTTCTGGTCGATACCGATCCCCAGGGTAGTATAGTGGCCAATTTTCAGATTGATGATTATGAAGTGCAAAACGGTATTTTCGATGTCATTGTAAATAAGGTCCTGATGACCGATGCCATTATCAATCTTGGTATTGAAAATCTGGAAATTGTTCCATCCAATGTTCGCAATGAAAAACAAGAGGTGGATCTTTTCACGCATGGTTTGCAAAAGCATATACTCAAAAGTATATTGGCGACAATAAAAGAGGATTATGATTATATTCTTTTGGATTGTCCGCCGAGTTTAGGTACAATGACTTTAAATGCTCTGGCTGCGGCCGATTCGATAATTATACCGGTACAGCCGGAATATTTCGCGATTCGCGCATTGGGCAGATTTATCAAAACGATCCGCCGTTTTGGTCAGGAAAGTAATCCCAAATTAAAACTGGAAGGGATATTGATTACCCTTTACGATAAACGATTGAAACAAAGTAAAGAGATCCATCAGGAGTTGAAAAACGGCTTTCAGGATTTTTTATTCGATACGATTATTCCCAGAAATTCGAAATTGTCCGAAGCTCCTTCGTACGGCAAACCCGCTGCTTTTTTTGATGTTTCATCACCGGGTTCCGTTGGTTATTTAAAATTGGCTGAAGAGATCATTCAATAAAAGAGAAAGGATGGTATCGTGGGCAGCAAATTTAAGCGTATACAAAATATTGATGAGCAAATCCAGTCCGTAAAACTTCCTTATAATGCTTGGAAAGTCCTTTTTGTTGTGGGGGATGCTGCTACTCCGGAACAGATCACCGAATTACTGGAAATGGAAAAGGATGAAGTGCAAAAAGCACTGGATCGTCTGCATAAGGAAGAATTGATCGAAACAGAATCCCCGGACCAGAGTAAAGAAAAGGCAGCAGAAACGGAAGAGGCAAAAGAATCCGCTGACCAAGAAGAAGAGCCACAGACCGATCAACCTGACGAAAATGCTAAAACAGAAATACAGGAAGAAGTTGCAGATAAACCTGCTGCGCATCAGCAATCCGAAGATGAAATTGTCGAAGAACTGTTAGGCGGCGGCAGTAAATCGGAAACGGAAACGCCGCCCAAAGAAACCGAGGATAAAGAAGTAGAGATTAACATATCCGAGGAAACGGACACCGATGAGGATAAAGAAAAATTGGATATGGATTTTTCTGGAATGTTGGACCAGGACAAGCAAACGCCGCAAAAAGAAAGTGTGGAAGAAAAGGCCCCTCCGAAAAGTGGCAACACAGTACTTGTTATTGATGACAGTATTGTGATTCGTAAAATGGTAGAGATTGCCCTGGAAAATGAAGATTTCCATATCGAAACCGCCGTTAGCGGAAAGGAAGGCGTGGAAAAACTGGATGAATTGCAACCTGCTATTGTTATACTGGATTTAATGTTACCGGATATCAATGGTATAGATGTTTTAAAGACGATAAAAGCATCCAAAGGCATTCCGGTCATCATGCTCTCTGGAAAAGATTCTCCCAAAATGGTCGAAAAAGCTAAAAATGAAGGCGCTGATGACTTTTTACCCAAGCCATTTAAAGATGAAGAGCTGGTTGAAAAAATCAAAGCCCTAACTTAATGCATCCTGAGTGTATGTTATGAGTGAAACTTTAAATCAAAATCGTTACTCCATTGTGGAATTGGGCGATTACCGCTTTGCTGTCCCGGTAAATATGGTTAAAGAAATTATTCATCTGCCCACTGTTTCTGAGGTGCCCAATGTCAGTGCCCACTTCAGAGGGGTTTTTAATTTAAGGGGGCAAATTTATCCACTGCTGGATTTAAAATATATATTCAGTTTGGAAGGTAAATCCGTCAAAGCGAACCAATATGCTGTGCTTATCGAACACGACCAGATGCGTTACGCGGCCGCCATCGATTCCGCCCTTGATGTTCTTGAATTTGATCCGTCAGAGCTGGAAGCTTTACCAAAGGATACACCTCAGGTATTTGCGCCCTACGTTCAGTCTGTCGTGGCCCACTACACCTTTGGAGATATTTTTATTCTGAATATGGAAAAAGTAATTCAGACCGAAGCATTAAACGCTTATCGAATTTGAATACAGGAACGGGTCTATGCATACCGGTAAAAACTTGCAAAACAAAATACTCATTGTACTCATTCCTTTAATTTTGATATCAGCTCTGGCTGCGGCTTACCTCGACTATATTATGACCAGAGAGAGGACCATTGAACAAACCCAAAAAAATAGTGTCGCTCACAGTAAACTTATCCATACCTATCTAAACCAGGTATTGACCGATTCATCTAAAGAGATTAAGGATAACGCGTACTGGCAAAGTCTATTAGTTGATTTATCCGGAAAACTACCACAAAACGAAAATGTACTCCGTATCCTTAAAATAAATAACACCATGAGCCAGATTATGGCTTCTTCAACCAATGAAAATGCAGATTTTGATCTGTGGATGGAAATGCGCCAGGTGGCCGAAGAAGGGGGATTCGCTACCCGTATGCATGTTTCTGATAATACCAATTATTTTGCGGTTCTATCCAGACTGGATGGTCATAAAATATTGATGGTTGATCAAAAAATAAAAGGCAGTTTAACCGATTGGTTTTCGTATTTGTCCATTCCCGGAATTTTAGCCATTGTTTTTATAATCATTGCCGGCGGTTCGATTTTTGGGCAACGTGTGCGTCTGCAGAAACGTTTACAGGATCATATAACCAATCTAACAAAGATTATACAGAATAAAACCGTCTTGAAGCCGGAAGAAACCTACGGATACCTGGAAGAATTAGACAAGCCGATTAGTAAGCTGGAAACCCACATCCATGAAATCAAAAAATCGGATAACGATCGGGATAAAATTCAAAATCAAATTAAGGAGTTGTTGCGGGTGGTTAATGCTGCTGCCGAAGGGGATTTTACCGTTTCTGCCGATGTGAGTGCAGATATATTAGGCGCTCTGGGAGACTCCTTCAACCTGATGGTCAGCGATTTAAGTGAATTGATTAAAGATACAAAAAATGCCGCCGAATTGGTAGCGGATTCCACCAGAGAAATTATCGCAAATGTGCATGTAATGGACAAGGGTGCGGCTGATCAGGCAAGCCAGATTCAGAATATCAGTGATTTCTCAAAAGATTTGGCCACAACCATCGAAGAAACCAATACCAACGCTCAGAAGGCTGCCGAAGCAGCTTCAGAGGCCGATAAAATAGCAACACATGGCAGTGTTAATATCCAAAAGTCGATGGATGGCATGCGAGAAATTTATCGTGAGGTAAACAACGCCGCTCACCATGTCCGGATTTTAAATGATCTGTCGGAAAAAATCGGCGATATCTCCAGTTTTATTGGTGATGTGGCAAAAAATACAAATTTACTGGCTCTCAATGCTTCGCTGGAAGCCGCAAGGGCCGGGCAGTCCGGATCGGGATTTTCGGTTGTTGCATCGGAAATCAGAAAATTAGCAGGACGGACAAGTGATTCTGCCGAAGAAATATCGGGCATTATTAATGAAGTACAGAATTCCATTGAAAACAGCAGACAAGCGATTAGCAACGGGATGGTTCAGGTTAACGAAGGGCAAAAGTTGGCCGATGAAGCAGGTGAGGCACTCCGGCAAATTGTAAACAGTGTGAAAATATCCACGGAATCCTCAATGGAGATATCCGAGGCCACACAAAAGCAAACCGAGTACAGCCAGAAGATTGTAGAAAATCTGGAACATATTGCCACTATTGCCACCAATACAGCTCATAAAGCCGATCAATCCAGTCAACTGGCCAAAAAATTAGCGGATCTCTCACAAACACTGGATAACACCGTTCAAAAATTCCATTTAGCATAAGGCATGGGAGTTTAAGTCAATGATCGATAAAACAAAAAATATATCGTTTAATACGTTCTTCATGAACGATCTTTTGGAACGCACCCTTCAGGATGGCAAAAAGAAGTTTCAGGATGAACATTACACGATTTACGAGGCATTAATCCGATTTTTGACCAGTGAAGAGGATATGTTAACTCAAATCGAAAAACTGGCCCATCTACAGGGAACGAGCGAACTTTCCATCTTTCTTTTTGATCTTAAAGACCGTGCCCAGGATGCTTCACCTGTTTCGATGTACGATAAATTGGAACAGTTTAAAGATGATTTTCTCAATTTGTTATCCCTGATGTTGGAAGACCAGGAAAGTTTTGACGATCTGAGAACCGTCCTCGCCGAATATCTGCAGGAGGCCGAAGTAACATCAACCTCCGAGCCTGAAGATGAACCCGATTTGTCATTTGATGAATATTATGGCAAGGCCTTTTATGAGTATTTGGAACGACAGCTCAAAAATTCTTCGGATTCAGCTCAATCCGATTCTCATAAGACCATTATCAATGTGGTTTCTGACCATCAAAAAACTCAACAAACAAATGTTGCTGAAATGTTTGATCAACCTCTGACGGAGGTGGTACAAACGATCAATTTACTGTGGCCGGCAGGAGGGCATAAAACGAGCTACACAGCTATGATGGACCACTTAGAGGAACGAGTGACGGCATTGGTTCAACAATTGAATCGATTACAGGAAGAGGATCCATCAACGTATGAAAATATTGTAAACAATAAAGCCTTACCGGAATTACAGCCCAAGGAAACGGCGGACAAGCCTGGGCAAAAAACTGAATCGGATGAAAATATAAATGATTTACTGCAGCTCTATTTTCAAACGGAAGTGGATGAACATCTTGAACTGTTGCGTCAAACCATCGAGGATGCTAAAAAGCGTACCCAGCATCAAATACCGATTCACGATCTTATAAAACGGTTTAAATCGTTAAAAGAAATATCGATGATCCATGGATACGATAATCTGGAATTCATGCATGCCAGACTGGTTAAATTTTTATCCAAAGCCCACAAAGAGGATTTGCGCTTCCAACAAGATGCTTATGACATTTTTGATGTGTTGTTTAATGAGCTTTCCGATATCCGGCAATTTTTGGAAAAACATGAACACGATTTTAAAGATTACGTGGACGATTTTGTGGAAAAATTGACCCACTCCATGCATGAACCGCCGGAGGACACCGGAGAAAATGAAGAACCGGAAAAAGAGATAGAGGAAGCTAAACCGGTCACCAGCCAACCAGAGGATTCCCAAGTTGAGGAATCTATGGTAGAAGAGGAACCGCCTGCTGAGGTTGAAGAAAGCGAAGAAGAATTGATTGGCCTCGATGACAGAGAAAAAATTTTGAACATTGCCCGGGAAATTTTCAGCGCCATTTTTAAAACCGTCAAACCGTTTCATGTTGAGCTGAATGATGAAGAAAAACGCAGTCATCTGTTCAAACAGTTGGAACAATTTCGGGAGTCCACAAGCCTGATTA
>WJIP01000265.1 GCA_014730185.1 Caldithrix sp.
AAAGAACGATCATACAAACTACCGTATGTATGGTACATAAATACCTCCGGTTAGATATGAATACTTCCGGTTAGTGATGCTCTATTATTTTGCATATAACCGTATTTATATTCAATACCTACCGGAAATATTTCCTTATTTAATCACCAGCATTTTTCGGGTGGCCTGATTCTTACCGGTTCGCAACTGGCAGAAATACACCCCGGCGGCCAGATCCCCGCCGTGCAACAGCACCTTATGATGACCGGCCGGCATTTTGCGCTGCACCAGGGTTTGCACTGACTGCCCCAAAACATCATACACCTGCAGGGTTACGAAACCTGCCACCGGCAGATCGAAGGCAATGGTCGTGACGGGATTGAACGGATTGGGATAATTTTGGTACAAATGAACCTTGTGTGGTAAGATAGGATGATCAGAAAGTACGGGCTGCACGGCATCATCCGTTTTTAATATGAGCCCATAGGAACCGGTTATCCAGCTTCTTTCAGTATCGGCAAATTTAATATCGGTCAGATCAATATCCGTTCCGCTTGACTGCTCCTGCCAGTTTTCCCCGCCGTCGGTGGTCCGGGTCAGGGCCCCGCCCCAGCCCACGGCCCAGCCCTGGTCGGCATCGACAAAATACAGTGCAGTCATCTTTTTGCCGGTTGTACTGACGTGCTTGGTCCAGTTGGCGCCGCCATCGACGGTTTTTAAGATGTGCGGGGTGTCTCCGGCCGCCCAGCCGGTGGTGCTGTCCATAAAAAACACGCTATTTAATTCACCGGATGTGCCGCTGGACTGGGCCGTCCATGTATCTCCCCCATTCTTGGTTTTCAGAATCACGCCCGACATACCACAGGTCCAGCCGGTTCGGGCGTCGCTAAAATATACGGAGGTGAGATAGGAGGACGTACCGCTGGTCTGCGAATGCCAGTTGGCGCCGCCATCGTCGGTATGCAAAATGGAACCGCTACTGCCCACAATCCAGCCCCGCCAACTATCCACAAAATAAAGGGCATACAGATTATCGTAAGTGCCGCTGGCCTGCTGCATCCAGTTATCGCCGCCGTCGGTGGTTTTGAGAATCAGATTATCAAAGCCTTGCGCACCGATGATGTAGCCCGTATCGGCATTGACAAACTGGATATCCGAAAAATGTTTGGCGGTCTCGGAATAAAAGGTTTCCCGGAACTGCCAGGTTTGCCCGCCATCCACGGTCTGCAGCAGCGTACCCCAGTCACCGGCCGCCCAGCCGCTGTCGCCATCAATGAAGCTGGCCGCGTTTAACACCACAGCCGTACCGCCGGAATGCAATTCCCAATCGGCGCCGCCGTCGGTGGTTCGGAAAATGTTACGGGTCATTTCGTTTTCGCTGATCTGGCCCACGGCGCCCACCGTCCAGGCCGTTAAACTATCGCGGGCGTCGATGGCGTACAACAGGTTTTCCGTGGAAAGCCCCTGCGGCGTCCAGGTTAATCCGCCGTCCGCAATTCTATAGACCACGCCCTGGCCCATATTATTCCAGCCGGCCGCCCAGCCCCGGCTGGTATCCGCCAGGCAAACGGATTCCAGGGTTTCACTGACCGAATGGGCCGTCCAGTTGGCGCCGCCGTCGGTGGTGCGCAGGATTTGTCCCAGGCTGCCCACGGCCAGGCCAAGTTGATTATTGCAAAAGGATACGCTTTTTAGTTCGCGGGTGGTGCCGCTGGTCTGGGTTTGCCAGGTATCCCCGCCGTCCGTGGTGGCCACGATAGTCCCCGCATAGCCTACGGCCCAGCCGTGCTGCCCATCGCAAAAGCAGACGGATCTTAAATCCTGACCGATACCGCTCGTCTGCGATATCCACGTATCACCGCCATCGGCGGTATGCAGGATTGCGCCGCCATAACCCACCGCCCAGCCGCTGTCCGTATCCGTAAAATGCACGTCCAGCAAATGGCCGATGGTAGTGCTGGTCTGCGCCGACCAGTTCTGTCCGCCGTTGGTGGTGTGGATAATGGCCCCGTTCTTGCCCACGGCCCAGCCGTGATCCGTATCGACAAAGTGCACGCCGTGCAGAGCGGTATGCACGCCGCCGGCCTCGTGCTGCACCTGCCAGGTGGCCCCGCCGTCGGTGGTGCGGATGACCGTGCCCGTGGCCCCCACAGCCACCGCGGTTTGAGCATCGAAGGTGTGCACGTCGTACAGTCCGTTGCCCTGGGGCAGGGGATTCTGCCACTGCCAGTTGGCCTGGGCCAAAACGGGAGCCCACGGCATAAGGATCAGTAAAAAGGCGCATACCAATTGAATTAGATTTTTGGGGAAGGTTGATTGGGTTTGCATGATGGTTCCTCTATGTTATGTGAGACATTAATAATCAGGAACGCTTTTGATTGAATCTGTAAATGTTTTATAGCGGACAGGCCTGCAGTGTTTTTTTAAAAATATAATCATAAGTAATACTAAACCCAAACCCAAAAATTAAATATTCTCAATCTTATTTAAGGGACAAAGTGCAGGAGGGTGTGCTGACATTGATGGAAATAATAGAACAGATAAAAATGAAAAAATCCGAATTTAAGAACTATAAGGGTAATACAAAATTAAAGTTCCTTAAAGGTAGAGATGTGCAATTTAAACTGCAACGTGATTTTGCTTATCATGCCTATATCGATTCAACACAAAAGAGTGCAATTGGCTTCAACCGTAAATTTTTGCGCCGCCGCACCACCGATGAAGATGGCAAAATGGTATTGAGAAGCGCAATCAGTTATAAGGAATTTTTGGAATTTCCTGTGGGTGATATTATTTTAGATCCAACCATTGAGACCAGCTTTGAAGCCGTCGAGGATGTGTAGTTGGAAAACTACTATAATAAAAATTATTATTCCATGTTTTTGGTGGCTAAAGATCGGACTTATCCCAAAAAGCGAACAGTGATTAAATTCAACACGGATGCCATTCCGGCAGATGCGACAATCAATTCGGCTACTCTTAATGCTTATTACTTCGGTAGGGGCGGCAATTCCTCACAATATCCCTGGATCGACCGTCCCATACGTGTCTATCGATTGACACGTGATTGGACGGAGTCGCAGGCTACCCGTTATAAAGCTACTAACAGCGTCAACTGGACGGGTGATTATGCAGAAGGCGATTATAACCCAGCTCATACCGATGAGAGCCTGGTCACGTTGACCTATCAATGGCATGACTGGGATGTGACCAATATTGTGGCCGACTGGGTAAGTCAAGTTCAGCCTAACTGCGGTTTGTTATTAAAGGCCACCAATGAAGATGAGCCGGGCTACGATGTACGTTTTCGCAGCTCGGAATACAGTACAACCAGTTATCGGCCCTATTTGGAAGTGAATTACACCAAGGCCTTTACCAAGCATTATTATCTCAAGGATCATTTGGGCAATATCAGGGTCACTATTGATGAAGACGGCCAGGTTAAGGGTTACAACGATTATTATCCCTTCGGATTACGGATGCCCGAGCGGGCCATGAGTAGTTCATCCACGGATATTTATAAGTTCAGCAGCAAGGAACTGGATGAGGAAAATGATTTGGACTGGTACTATTTCGGCGCTAGGTACTATGACCCCGCTATTGGAAGGTTCTTTTCGGTAGATCAGCTTTCACATTTAGCACCTGACATGACACCTTACCATTATACACACAATAACCCTTTGAATAGAGTAGACTTAGATGGTAATATTGACTGGCCATTAAAAGGAAATAGTGCTGTAAATAAAAAAGATTATAAAAATGGTGCTTGGGGATTAAAAAACACAGTTGTAAGAACATCTACTTATTTGGATACTGATCGACCAAAAGGCGCAAGTAATCCACATATAGGAATTGATTATAGGGCTACTGTAGGAACAGACGTTTATTCTTTAGGTGATGGGAAGGTCTCGAAAATAGGTAAAACATCAAAAGGAGCAAAATACGTTACTGTTGAGTATAAAGATGGTGATAAAGTGAGGTTTTTGCATCTGGATAAATCGGCTGATGGATTAAAAGAAGGACATATTGTTTACGAGGGTCAGATTATAGGCGAAGCTGGAAAAACTGGAACAAGAGTGCAACATTTACATATTGATGCCGTGGATAAAAATGGAAAACAAATTGACCCTGAAGGTAAGAAATATGGTTCTGTTTCAAATAAGACATTTTTCAACCAATATGGTGGAGATTATCAAAGATTAAAGAAAGCAAAAGATGCTGAGAAGGGAGTGGTAGAAAAAAGAGGTCAAGGACTTGTTCAGCAGTATTAAAGAATTATTTTTTGAGGTAACTATGGAAACAAAAAGAAAACTATTTTTTATATTTTTAATAATGCTATCTACTAATTTACTAGGTAACAATACAAATGAAGATTTTATATCTTTTTTAGTTAAGTTTTCTTTTGACAAAGACCTTCAGATAGCACGAATAAATTTTCCACTAAACAAATTATCATATTCAGATAATCTGGAAAAAACCATTCCAGAAAAAATTGAGAGAAAATATTGGACGCATATTCAGTTGATTGATGCTAAACAAAATTATATTACGGATATAAAAAATGACTTTAATAAAGAAGAAAAAGATACAGATGAACGCATTTTTTCTTTTATTGGAGTTGAGACTGGAATAAGTCTTAAATACTTTTTTAAGAGAGATAAAGGATTATGGTATCTGGTCAAAGTTGAGGATTTTTCGACATAGGCTAGTGATATTTCTTCGTAATTAAATTTAATAGTTTATCACAACTGTCGGTGAGCAAGTTTGCATAATGGCCACTTATGCCACCGGAACGAGGCGAATGGGCTGCACGCCTGTAGTCGGACAGATTTCTGGATAAATGGTTTTAATTTTCCTACCTGTTTTTTAAATTAAAACCAACGTTCTTTGAAATGATTTCCAATGATACCTATTCGGCGCAAGGTACTATGACCCGGCTATCGCAAGATGGATGGCGGTGGATCCTTTGGCAGTTAAATATCCTTTCTTGAGTCCTTACATTTACTGTGCAAATAATCCGATGTTATATATAGATCCAGATGGTAAAGATTATACAATAAGCAAAGCTGCACAGAATAGTATCAATTTTCAGAGTTCCTGGAGTGCATGGACAAATACAAAAATTGGCTCAAATAACCTTTCGACAATTGCAAATAATAGTAGTATAATGGTCCATTTTGATGTAGGACAGAGCCAGTATATGGAAGGTGTTACTAATCATCAAGACCCGGGTATCGTTAAAATTGCAAGAAAAGCTGGCAGTCCATTAGTCACAGGGATGAATAATAAAGTAACAGTAAAACAAACCAAAGCAAAAGATGGACAGACAATAATTATTGTAACATTAAATGAAAACAAAGTTGGAAAGGAAGGTTCTAAAACTATAAATCATGAAGTTGAGGCTCATATAATTCTTGATCCTGATGGTTCTCAGAGCCAAGAGGAAGATCATAAAAAATACTCGGGAACAAATCCTGATGGTTCTGCCAGAACTGATGAAGATCCCGCTCCAGGTACGCCCGTAGATAATTATAACCAGGAAGTTGATAAAAAAGACGAGGATCAAAAATGATTAAATATATTCTTTTTATAATTATTCTTTCGTTATCAACTAACTGTATTTCTGAAGAAACAGTTTATTTTGAAAGTGAAAATGACACAATCTTTTTGAAAGTTGAGAAGTTGGGGAATGATAAGATCATCAAAAAAAAATATACTTATATTTACAACAATAAAATTGATTACATTGAAACACTTTGGAAGAAAGAAGATGGTTTTTTTGTATATTCAGAAGTACCCTCAAATAAGACTTATATTCTTCAAGGTGGCCTTGGTGTAATTGCTTCAGATTTTCTTCTATTCTATGCTGATCCAGATTATTTAAACGATTCCTGGACTGGATATAATACAAGGATTGATTCCGACAAATTTTCTGGTGCGGTAATATTGTTAGAAAAAACCAAAAATACACTTATTGACTTCAGTGTTGAAAATGGGGATTCGTTGTATACAATTCAAATCGATAATGATTCTGATGTCATTAAAAATTTTACTTATGATCAAAATTTGAATGTTAAAGAAATATCATTCTTGTTTATCGGTAAGAAAAAATACACACATACATTTAGAAAAAAAGATTAAATTCAATAGTTAACATGGTTTTCAAAAGCTGTATGAAACAGATAGTCCCATTTTCAAATGTATCATGAGCAAGATATAATTTTTAAAAACATTTAATTTGTATTTCAGGTATGTAAAAATATAGCGCTTCGCCTCAGCCTGTCAAGACGATACAAGCTTTTTTCGTTTGGGATTCATTGCAACCCTATATAGCGCAAGTCGCTTCGCTGTTACATAATGGCCGTCTTATGCAACTCGGTAAAGGTGGCTCGCTGGGCCCGCCGATAAGGCGGATTCGCCTACTGGCGTAACTAGCAAACATTGAAGATTTCCCGATAAAAGTCATCGGGATTTCCGCTTGCATACCGATTCGTCGGTGCGCTAAGCTCCAACCGGTTGCATAAGTGGCATGGTGTGGACAAACCCGGCGATAAATAGCTTTTAATTTAACTGTCTGTTGCTTAAATTAAGCCTGCGTTCTTTGAGATGCTTTTACCGGTTTCTGTGAAAAAAAGGTATACGGCTGAGCAGTGCGATGATACTTTTTCCCCCGATCAAAAACATCGGGACAGGCCGGCTCTATAGAACCTAATCGGCGCCAGGTATTATTATCATAAATTCAATGAACAAAAAAACCCGGCAATGAACCGGGTTTATGAATATTCAATAAAAAATTTTGTTAAGCGTACATTAACCGACCTTTGGGTTTGGGTATCGGCTCTCCGAATTCTTTGGCGGTTTCGATCCACAGGGTTGTTGCTTCTTTGATGTTTTTTAATGCTTCATCATCCGTCTTGCCATGAGCCATGCATCCCGCTAATTCAGGGACTTCGGCAATATAAGCATTGTCCTCTTCACTCCAGTGTATGATAATCTCATATTTATACATTATCTTGATCCCAATTTATATTTTATCAAAATTTTTCTAATTTGTTTTATCTGATAGGGTTTTGCTTTGTTCCCGTCTTTTTGAAGGTTGATCTTTTCCGAAACACCTTTTTTTCTGAATAAATGATGGCTGCCGCGAATACGTTCTTCGAATCCCAAGCTTATCAATAAATTTCTTACATCTTTAAAGTTAATATTCGCATCGGATAAGCCATCTAATATTTGTCGGATCACCTTATCATATTTTGCCATTACACGGTTAATATAAAGTTTCAGTCTGTCCGATACAATAACATTTTTATCATAAGAATTTATTTGCGGATGGTTAATGTTACTTATCACAACCGCCGGAGTTCACTTGAAAAAATGCAGGCGGCCGAGCGGCCCGCTTCTTCTGCTGCAAAACGCCACAAGGCAAGTTTGCACAATGTTGTTATGTAACACCGGCGCCATTAAAATCTTTCAATAAAATTTGGGTGCTTTTATAACAAAACATTATGTAAAGCGAAGTGGACTTGCTCCATCTGGGACTGGCGCTTCCTTTCCGTTCGCTTATGTTCACTCATGTTGCGTCCATACCATCTGGGCTGATCGAATACTGTCCAGCCGGCGCACACGAATATCGACATGTTGGATATGATCCTGTACCGGTCAGAATTCATTTTCCACTGGTCAGAAATGATTCCGCAGTGGTTATATCTTCTTTCTTACAGCCGGAATGCATTATCAACCGGACTAATACATTTACCATCTTTGGAATATCGACTACTGCACGATTTTATTTTAAATACCAATCTAACCCAATCCCTTAAAACACTATAAGACCCAAATGGAACGCATAATAAGTTTGGGATTCGGAATAGATCATCGCCGGCGTGAATATAAAAACCGGTATATAGGTAATGGGGCTGGCATAATTTAAATTGAAGGCTAAACCTATGCTGAATACGTTGGAATGCATATAGCCCGAATAAGGACTTCTATTATGGTGTTTTATAATCTGATAATTGGATAAGCCAAATATTTCAGGGTATATGCGAAATGTGTTATTCATTCTTATTTTCTTAAACACCGAAGCCCCCAGATTTACGGAATGAATGCCGCCTCTTTCATGATCTAAAAAACCGTACCCAATGGTTCCTGCTACCGAAAAGAAAGCTCTTTCATGATTATCTTCACGATACATGGTACTATAATTTATGCCTAATGCGTCATATTTGCCATCGTATTTGATCCTTTGCAAATCCCGGTATTCTACTTTTGTCTGGGTCACTTTGGCATAACTAATGCCTATGCCGTCCCTACCCGACCAGGAATAAAAAAGATTTATTCCATTAACAGAATAATCCTCCCTATGTGAGTGGCTGCCGGCCACCATCATAGCCGATTGTTCGGGTTCGATGGTAATTTCCTGCGCCGGGATATATTGAACACAGAGCAGGGGCAAAAAGAGAATAAATAGAATCAACGAAAAAGGGATTTGATGTTTCATGCAATAGATTCCTTTTCCTGTGAGGTTGTCATGATACGGTTAAGCAACGGTATAGTGTATGAGCAGTAGCTGATTTCAAGGCAATTACTTGTCCGACGCCCTATGTTTACCAAATACAACAACTTTAAAATTATCGTAAAACCCGATATTACCTATACACATTGTTAGCAATTGACATTATTATTTTTGGTCCTTTGAGCTATCAGATAGTTTGGTCAGCCAGACTCCAAACAGCATACCTGAGATAATAAATATTAATGCATAATCCCTAATAAAAGTCATTTCAGTAAACTCATTTATTGCCACTAAGATTATAGTAACAATAATGATTCCAATAGCTGGTATAATCTTATTCCGCATATTTTTTTCCTTTTCAGTTTGCTGCTAACCATTATGTTTATGTTCATGGTATCTGTATCGCTGATTGGAGTGCATAATATCAATGGTTTATATTTTCCTTTATCAAAAATACCTTAATTAGTTTAATAAATATAACCCATCAGGGCAAAAGCAAATTGCATTCATAAACACACCATGCTACGGTATGACCATATTTCTGCAACTTCCTGACGGTTTTTACGTCTAATAAGGATTTATCCGGCTGTCGTCCACAAATTACAAACCGTTCGGATGTGAATTGTAAATATCGGATTTAATAAAAAAGGGATTTTCATGGGACGTAACTTCATTGTCATTTTCTGTATAGTTATGTATGCAGCAACCGGTTGGGCCGGATCTCCGGACAGCACCGATCGATCAGCGCCTAATATCAAACCCAGCTTAACGGCGCGCCGCACGGATACGCCCATTCAAATCGACGCCCGCTTTAATGAAGCGGCCTGGCAAAAAGCCGCTGTAGCTACTAATTTTACCGAGTTCCGGCCCGGCGACGGCGTGCCGCCGCCCGTGAAAACCGAAGTGCGCGTCGTGTACGATACCGACAACCTGTACCTCGCCTTCACCGCTTACGACGACCCTCAACGCATACGGGCCTCCATGAGGGACCGCGACCGCATCTGGGACGACGACAACGTGGGCTTCATTCTGGATACTTACGGCGACGGGGCCCGGGCCTATGAATTCTTTGCCAATCCTTACGGGATTCAGGGCGATATTTTACGGACTTCCGATAACCGGGAAGATATGAGTTTCGACCTGGTTTTTCATACCGAGGGCCGCATCACCGATAAAGGTTACCAAGTGGAAATGGCCATTCCCTTCCGCAGCATTTCCTATCCGCAGGAAAATCCCCGCCAGTGGCGGGTGCTGTTCTGGCGCAACCATCCCAGGCAGAGTCGTGGACAGTATTCCTGGGTAACCCTGGACAGGGACAATCCCTGTTTTAGCTGTCAGTTCGGTTACCTTAAAGGCATTAAAAACATTACCTCCGAGGGATCGCTGGAGCTAATTCCGGCCTTTGTCAGCAGCCAGTCCGGGGCCCTGAACGACAGCGACGACCCCGATTCCGGATTCAATAATAACGATATTACCGGATCGCCGTCGTTGACCGCCCGTTACGCTATCACCCCGGGATTAAGTCTGGAAGCGGCCGTCAACCCGGACTTCAGTCAGGTGGAATCGGACGCCGCCCGCATTGACGTCAACACCACCTTTGCTCTGTCTTATCCCGAAAAACGCCCTTTTTTCCAGCGCCGCTCGGATCTATTCAATACCAACTTTGATGTGGTGTACACCCGGTCCATCAATCAGCCCCTGTTCGCAGCCAAACTAACCGGTAAATTCAATTCCACCAGCATCGGTGTATTGTCCGCTTACGATGAAAATACCCCCTTACTGATCCCGCTGGAGGAACGCACGGAGTTCGTCACCCCCGGCAAGAGTGTATCCAATATCGTGCGGATTAAACACAATTTTTGGCAGGATTCCTATATCGGACTAATCGCCTCCGACCGGAGGCTGCGCGAAGATGGTTTTAACACGGTGGGTGGTATCGACGGTCGGCTGCGCCTGCTGCCCAATTATTACTTCGAGTGGCAGGCGGTGGGCAGTTTAACGGAGGAACCGGCAGACAGCGCCCTGACCGCCGATATCGAGGATACGTTTTTCGGCGACGATTATTCCGCCGCTCTCGACGGGGAATCCTTTTCCGGCCACGGCATTTATGCCAGCCTGGAACGGGAGGCCCGCCTGTGGAATTTCGACATTGATTTTCGGGAGTCCAGCCCCACGTTGCGCGCCGATAACGGCTTTATCACCCGTAACAACAGCCGCCGCATATTCATTTGGTCGGGATGGTACTTCCGACCCAATACGCGCTTATTCGAACGCATTACCCCTAATTTTGTGGTGGGCCGGTTCTGGAATACGGAAGGCGTTGGGAAAGACCAGTTTGTTCGGCCGGAGCTGGATATTGTATTCAAATCGCAGACCAACATCGAATTCGGTTATATTGTGAGTAAAGAGCGCTTTAATAATATTGTGTTCGGCGGTATCAGACGGTTCGAGTTCGAGTTCGGCAGCGAATTCAGCGAATTTTTTAAGTTTGAATTCGATTATGAGGGCGGACGGTCCATCGCCCGCTTTGAGGATCCGCCGGTTTTGGGCAAAGGTTACGAAACCTCATTGGAAGTAGCTGTCAAACCTTTATCCCGCTGGATTATTGAGTCCGATTTCGTCTATTCCAAACTGGATCACCCCCACAACGGGCAAAACATTTTTGAAGGTTATATCGTGCGCACCCGCACCAATTTTCAGTTTACCCGGGAGCTGTTTTTACGTCTCATCCTGCAGTATGATGAATTTGACCGATCCTTTAATCTGGAGCCGTTGGTCACCTATCGCATCAATCCCTTCAGCCTGTTTTATATCGGATCCACTTCACATTACCGGGACTTTAATGAACCCAGTGTTTTTAAGCGCACATCCCGGCAGTATTTCCTTAAATTTCAGTATTTATTCCAGCTCTAATACAAAAGCGCAGGCAGCAGAGAAACCACTTATTAGGCGCACCTGCCAATGCTTTAATCAGCCGGCGGGAACACTCCGATGATAATATCCATCACGTTGGTACCGGTGGGCCCGGTTTTCAGCAGTCCGTCGGTTTCCTCAAAAAACGTGTAGGCATCATTATTATTCAGAAAACCGTAAGCATTGAGATGTTGTTTATGCACACGCTGAATTAAAGCCGGAGTTACCATAGCCCCTGCGGCATCCGTGGGACCGTCGGTGCCGTCCGTTCCCGCGCTGATAAAGGCAAAAGGTTGATC
>WJIP01000266.1 GCA_014730185.1 Caldithrix sp.
CTTTATTTTAATACGAAACTAACAAAAATCAAGTGTGTATTTTAATCCGATTTTGTACTTACCGCCTTCAAAATTTTGGAACTATTATAGTTAAGGGGTATAAATTTTTTTTCAATTTTTTTACAAGAAATTTTGATTGAAATTTTGACCTGTTATGACTGATTTATTAAGTGTTTTTATAAACAATTTTGCTAACTATCATGTACAAAATTTTAGCTTTTTATCAATGCGTGTTCGAATGGATAATTGGCATAATTTGCCCGTGCTTTGTATCTTGTGAAAATTAATTTGAATAGGGAGAACCGGGATGGAAAAAACATTGGCGATTATAAAACCGGATGCGGTGCAGGCTGGCTATACGGGAGAAATTATTAAGCGTATCGAGGAGGACGGATTGATAATCCGGGCTATGCGGATGGAACACTTAGACAGGAAACGAGCGGAAGGTTTCTACTATGTACATCGCCAAAAATCTTTTTTTAATGAACTTATCAACTTCATGACATCAGGTCCATGTGTCCTATTGGTATTAAGCGCATACAATGTCATAAATCGATGGCGGAACCTGATGGGACCAACAGATCCGAAATCGGGTCATCCGGACACCATTCGACGTGCTATGGGCACCAATATTGAACGGAATGCCGTACATGGCTCCGATTCCAAAGATTCGGCCGTGTATGAAGTAAATTATTTTTTTAAGGGCACGGAAATTTTTGAACGTTGATGATCATAGATTATTTCAATTGGCAGACTATTGAACGTTTACTGGTAAAATCGTTGCCAATATGTTCAGTGTTAATAATTAAGGGATTATGAATCTGATCGGGAACATGATTTGATTAGGCAAAACAAAATAATCTCATCCCATCAGCATGCTTTTAACGACGAACTTTTAATGGGATCAGTAATTCAAACAATAATCGGCTTATGAGAAAACACACAATTATAGGTATGGCCGGTCATATCGATCATGGTAAAACCGCTCTGATCAGGGCCTTAACCGGGATCGAAACCGATCGGTTAAAAGAAGAGAAAGAACGTGGTATAACCATCGATATCGGATTTGCTTACTGGCAGGATAATATCACAATTATAGATGTACCGGGCCACGAAAAATTTGTGAAAAATATGGTGGCCGGCGTCAATAATGTGGATTTGTTTATTTTGGTCATCGCAGCTGATGACGGTATAATGCCCCAAACGATTGAACATCTGGATGTGTTAAAATTTTTTGGTGTTAAAAAAGGACTGGTTGTTTTGAATAAGACAGATCTGGTGGATGAAGAATGGACATTGTTAATGCAGGAGGAAATCAGTCAATTTTTAGAGGAGCAATATAAAGTCCATTTACCGGTTATTCCGGTGTCATCCACAACCGGTGCTGGTATCGATAATTTAAAAGAAGAACTCTGGAACATTATTGATACATTAGGGGATAATCCACAAGAGAGGCCTTTCCGTTTACATGTGGATCGTAGCTTTTCCGTTAAAGGATTTGGTACGGTGGTAACGGGCACTGTGTTGGCTTCTCGATTGAGTAAAGGGGATGACATTACCATTTTACCCCATGGCATTAAGTCCCGTGTGAGAGGCTTACAGGTGCACCAGAGAGCAACCGGGGATAGTTATCCTGGTCAGCGGGTCGCTGTAAATTTAAGTAGTATCAATAAAGAAGAATTAGAGCGAGGGCATGTACTCGTTAAAGAACCGGTAATAGAACCAACTCGCCGGTTCCTTGCCGAATTGTTCACAGTGAATCAAATGCCCTATAAACTAAGAAAACATGCAAATGTTCGTGTACACGTTGGTACGGCAGAACATCTGGCTCAGATCAACTGGTTCGAGAAGGACAAGTTTTTGGAAAGTAAAAAATCCTATCATGTTATCATCAAATCGAAAGAACCTATTGTTTGTGCACCGGATGATCCGGTTCTGATCCGGTCGTTTTCTCCCGTCATAACCATTGCCGGGGGGCGAGTTCTGCAAATTCACCCCCCGATGACCGGCAAATTACGGAAGGACTGGCAAATCTATTTTGATAAATTGAAAACTGAGGATCATAAGGATCGTATTCAACTACTCTTTGAATATGCGGGATTCCGAACTTTTAGTAGGGATGACATTCAAAAGCGTCTTTTTTATGACAGGGATTCCGTTAACAAGGCCATTCGTAAACTTCAGAAACAAGATCTTATGGAATCGGTCAATGCCGGTGAATATCAGGGATTGGTATGGAAAAATTCTGTTAAAGAGGCCTTTGAACATATTATCAGGCAGATAAAACAAAATGCAGGCAAGATGGATTATAAGAGTGGATTTAATAAAAGAGAGATCACAAATTTTTTCAAGAAGGGAAGCATTGGAGAGCATTTTTTACAACATGTACTAACTCAGGCAATCAATGCGGGCCAGCTATTTTACACGGGCGAATCTTATACTACCGAAAGTGAAGATGAAAAAACCGATAAGCAGGATTTGAAAGAACGTTTCCTGAAAATCTATTCAGATAAGGCCTTTATGCCGCCACAAGTGGCAGAGCTGGCTGAGCAGGAAAAGATCAATATGAGTACGATTAAAAATGTCCTGCGTGAATTACAAAAAGAAGGTAAACTTATTTCCATTAGCGGTAAATTTTATTTGCATCATAACCATTTCGAGGCCTTGTTGAATTATTTAAAACACTTTTTCAGTAAAGAGGAGACCCTGGCCATCGGCAACATTAAAGATCAATTCAACAGTACCCGTAAATTTATCGTACCATTGCTGGAATATCTGGATAGCAACGCATATACTGTAAGACAGGAAAACTTACGATTGAAAGGTCCCCATTTATGATGAGAATGGGTTTGTTTCAATTTATAAATTCAGTGCACATTTAACTCTAATTTGAAATGCTCTAAGCCCTAAACCATGTTAACTCATTTTTTTAATAAAAACCGATTGCGTTCATTCATCATCTCGGTATTGACTTTGCTGGCTGTTCTATGGTTTACTTTACCCTACATTTGGCAGATTATCACGTCTTTGACTCCAAGTGTTGAAATCTCACAAACACCGCCCATTCTGCCATCCCGGATGGACTGGTCGCACTATACTGCGGTATTAGGTGATGAAGATTTCCGTTATTTCATTTTAAATAGTTTTATAGTTGCCCTATCGACCACCCTTCTGGCGTTTATATTCGGATCGCTGGCTTCTTTTGCCACCAGCCAATTTCGGTTTAAGCGAAAAGCACTTATATTAAGTATAGTACTCAGTGTTTCCATGTTTCCGCCTATTGCCATTGTGTCGCCGTTGTATTTGATGATCCGTTATGCGGAATTAAGAGACACCTATTTCGCCTTGATTTTACCCTATGCTTCGTTTGCTTTGCCTTTCATGGTTTGGACTTTGCATAATTTTTTCAGAGAATTGCCGGAGGAATTGATGGATGCAGCGCGTATTGATGGATGTTCTTCCTGGCAAATTTATTATCGGGTTGTATTACCGATAACAAGACCGGCTATTTTTACGACCTCGTTGTTGGTATTTATATTTGCCTGGAACGAGTTTATTTTTGCTTTGACATTTACATCAACACCCTCTTCGCAGACCATTCCCGTTGGAATTGCTCTGTTTCCGGGGTTGCATGAGGTGCCGTGGGGTGATATCGCAGCAGCTTCCATCGTCGTGACCATTCCACTGATAATTTTAGTGATTATCTTACAGAAATATATTGTGGCCGGTTTACTATCCGGTTCGGTTAAAGGCTAATGGTTCTGTAGAGGTCGCAGGTATCTCAGCGCATTCCAATAATACCCATCATGCGCCCGGCATTTAATCCATCCCGACGATAGGAATAATACAAATGATCCGCGCAATGGGTGC
>WJIP01000267.1 GCA_014730185.1 Caldithrix sp.
GGCTGTGCATGGCTTTGCCGATGTTACGAAGGGGCGCGTTCCTTTTAACAGGCTGCCGATGATTGGAAAAATGGGTGAATGCAATTTGATGCGCGGTTATCAACAGGGTCGGTATCGCGACAAATGTAGTTGGGTGGTCCAGGGTGAATACCGTATGCCGGTTTGGCGAAGACTTGCCTTGGCCACATTTCTCAGTCTGGGTGATGTTTCACGAAATATTTCAGATTTTCAGATATCCACGATCAAGTATGCATATGGTAGCGGAGTACGTTTGAAAATGGATTCAACGGCAAATATCCACTTGCGTTTGGATGTCGGCTGGACAGAAGAATCCACCGGTGTATATATCACTATTGGTGAAGCGTTTTGAATAAACAACGAAAAGGAGTATAATCATGTTAGTAAAAAACAGCGACCTAGTGACCCGGTATAAAAATCCATGGAAATTCATGGCTATCAATTTTGGGTGGACCTGGTTATGCTGGATACCGGCAGCAGTGCTTAGCCGATGCGGTTGGGGCAATGCAGCAACCGTTCTGCACTTTTTGGGTATCGGTCCGTTAGTTGCCGCCTTATTTCTGATTTATCGGACGAATGATCGTTCTTTAATAAAAGATTACTGGAAACGGGTTATCGATTTTAATCGAATTTCTTGTCTCTGGTATGGTGTGATCTTGTTGACTATGCCACTGTTAACAATGCTTTCGGCATTTATCGATACACTTTTAGGAGGACCGGGTTTACAACTTGATATGGCGTCAAAAATGATTGAACAACCCCTTTTGTTGATTCCCTTTACAGTTTTCATACTGCTATTCGGGCCAATTCCGGAAGAATTGGGATGGCGGGGTTACGCCCTGGATGCCTTGATGAACCGTTTCAATGCTTTAATCGCAAGCCTGATTGTGGGTACGTTCTGGTCATTTTGGCATTTACCTTTATTTTTTATTGAAGGAACATATCATTTCAACTTGGGGATTGGAACCTTTGCATTCTGGAAATTTTTAATTTACCCGGTTTTCGGATCCGTTATTATAACTTTTATTTACATGCATACGAACCGAAGTACACTGGCTGCCGTATTATTTCATTTTATGGGTAACTATACAGGCGAATTATTTCAACTCTCCGGACGGGGCGAAATGATCGAATTATTTGCCATGATATTGGTTTCTCTTGGTGTGATCAATATTTGGGGTTACAAAACTTTATACAAAGCTACAGACTCCGCATGAACCGATACTATAACAACCGTTTCGGTGAATTCACTTGATGATTAAATCGACCCTGAACCGGTTATTTTGCTTACCCTGCCATTTTTCTATGCGTTTTCTTCTGTTTTGATAAAAACCAATATTGCATGCAAAGATATCCGAGGTTCATTAAAGAAAAATTAGAAAAATAATCGAAAATCATTTAAATTATTAGTTTTATGAAAATTATGAGAAGGATTTATGCAAGCTAAAGCGATAGCAAGATCCAACATCGCCCTTATAAAATACTGGGGCAAACGCCGACAGAAATATAATCTGCCTGCAGTGGGTTCCATTTCAATTACACTGGACAGGTTGCAAACCGTGACTGATGTCGGGTTTTCATCATCTTTGGAAAAGGATCGGTTTACTCTCAACGGGCATCTTGTTGAAAACGAGCAGCTTGAGCGCGTAAGCCGATTTTTAAATTTGATACGGAAGAAGGCGGGTTTTAATGACAGGGCTCAGGTAATAACCACGAACAACTTTCCCACGGCAGCCGGTTTGGCCTCCTCTGCATCCGGATTTGCGGCTTTGACGCTGGCGGCTTGTAAGGCAGCAGGATTAGACTTCACAAAGAAGGAATTGAGTATTCTGGCCCGGCAAGGCTCCGGTTCTGCTGCCCGTTCCATTTACGGCGGATTTGTGCACATGTATCGAGGACAATCGGAGGATGGGCATGATGCCTATGCAGAACAAATTGCTACGGAAAAGGATTGGGACCTCAGTGTCGTGATTGCCATCACCCAGGCTTTACCAAAAGAAACGGGTTCAACGAGCGGGATGGTTAAATCGCGCGAAACTTCACCATATTATGATGCCTGGGTGGAAACCGGTGAAAACGATTTGAAGGCGATGAAAGCCGCTATTGACCGAAGAGATTTTACCCATGTCGGACAGTTGTGCGAATACAGCTGTTTAAAAATGCACGCTCTGGCTCTATCCACAAGGCCGGCTATCATTTACTGGAATGGTATCACCCTTGATGTTATGCATACCATCCGGCAACTACGGAAAGAAGGCAGAGAAGTCTATTTTACGATTGATGCCGGTCCGCAGGTTAAAGCGATTTGTAGAACGTCTGATCGGCAGGCTGTACAGGATCGCATTCAACAGATTGAAGGTATAAAACAAATTTTAACCACCAATCTGGGTGGAGACGCTGAATTAATCGATTAGGGAAATGAAATGGTACATGTCAAGGCTCCGGGTAAAATGATTTTGATCGGAGAATATGCGGTCCTGGAAGGAGCTCCCGCCCTCGTTGCGGCTGTTGACCGTTATGCTCATGTTTCGGTTGTCCCATCGGAAACCCAGTTTTTTTATTTATCGGTACCGGCCGTAAAAATTGATAAGATTGCCTTCCAATTGAACGAGGCTAACCGCATTGTTTTTAGGACCGGACTTACTGTAAACCAACGCCGCTTTTTAAAATTATTTGTACATGTGTTCGAACATACTTATAAACAGTTGATAAACAGTTATCAAAAAAAGTTATTACCTTCGACATTCAGTCTTTGTACAAACGATTTTTATAATACATCCTTAAGAACAAAACTCGGTTTCGGTTCAAGTGCGGCCCTTACCGTGGCAGTTGTAAATGCTATGTTCCGGGTAGCAGCTACGGACAGGCATTTAACCCTAACGCACGAAGTAATTTTCGAGACGGCGCTCAGAGCCCATCGTAATGCTCAGCAAAAAATAGGCAGTGGTATTGATATAGCAGCCAGTAGTTACGGAGGGGTTAACCGGTATAAAGTAAATACGGTTGATCCGAATGAACAAGCCCCCCCCGAACCTTTGGTAAAACCTCAAAACTTATCTATTTTGCCCGTTTGGACCGGCCGTTCGGCTTCCACCAAAAAGATGGTTCAGCAGGTCAATCGCTATAAATCAGCAAACACCGAAAACTATCAATCTATGATCAGCGATTTAGGACAAATATCCGCGCAGGCATGTGCAGACTTTGCGTCCGGTGATACGGCGCAGATATTAGCACATGTCCGCAATTATAATGATGCTTTGAAGGCTTTTGGTGAACGGACCGGTGTGGATATTGTTTCCGAACCACACAGACAGTTAGCCCGTTATGCAGTAGAGCATGCTTTTGCTTATAAGCCTTCCGGTGCCGGGGGAGGGGATATTGGCCTTTTATTCAGCGATCGTACGGCAGAATCGGAGAAGATTAAAACCGATATCAGAACTATGGGTTACACACCCCTCGAGGTACAGATTGCTCCGGAGAGTGCGGTAACCCGCCAAAAAACGAATGAGGTGTAATTATGGCAAATTCACGCATTTCAGGATTCTATAATTATTCTGTAAAAGAAAGATTGCGTGTATTACATCAAAAAAAATGGATTAACGACGCGGATTATGCTGCTTTAAAAAATGGGTTGAGCGTGCTCAAGGATGAAGAATCCGATCGGATGATCGAAAACGTTATCAGCGTATTCGGAATGCCCCTGGGTCTTGGCCTTAATTTTCTGATTAATGGTAGAGATTACATTGTACCCATGGTTGTGGAGGAGCCTTCCATTGTGGCAGCAGTCAGCGCAGCCGCTAAAATTGCCCGAAATGGCGGTGGCTTTACCTCAGAAAATTCAGAATCGTTGTTAATCGGACAAATCCAGGTTGTGCAATTAAAAGATACCAACAGTGCCAGAAACGCGGTTTTACAAAATAAACAGGAAATTATTAATCTGGCCAACAGTCTGCACCCCAAAATGGTTGCCAGGGGAGGGGGGGTAAAGGATATCGAAGTACGCATTCTTCCGCCGGCCAATACTCAGGACGAAATGTTGATTATCCATTTGCTTGCCGACACACGGGATGCGATGGGTGCTAATCTGATTAATAGCATGTGCGAAGGGGTAGCCACCCTTATTGAAAAAATAACAGGCGGGACGGTGTTTCTAAGAATTCTATCCAACTTGGCCGACCGCTCTCTGGTCAGGGCGGAATGCAGCATACCGGTCAAATTTCTTGAAAGCGATAGATATTCCGGGGAGGAAGTACGGGACGGAATCATTTTGGCTAATGACTTTGCCCTGATCGACCCATATCGGGCGGCGACGCACAATAAAGGTATTATGAATGGCATTGATCCGGTTGCTATTGCCACCGGTAATGATTGGCGGGCAATAGAAGCTGCCGCACATGCATATGCGGCACATGGCAAATCATATCGGGCCTTAACACACTGGACAAAAAACGAACAAGGCGATTTGGTGGGTAAAATCGAAATTCCCATACGGGTCGGCATTGTGGGCGGACCATTGCAAAGTAATCCGGCTGTGGGCATTGCTCATCGAATTTTGAATATTAAATCCGCTAAAGAATTATCAGAAGTGATGGGTGCGGTTGGACTGGCTCAGAATATGTCGGCCTTACGGGCCCTGGCAACGGAAGGCATCCAATTAGGGCATATGAGTTTGCACGCCCGAAGCGTTGTGATGGCGGCCGGCGCCACGCCCGATATTTTCGATACCGTTGTGGAAAAATTGATCGACTATGGCGAGATTAAAATATGGAAGGCGAAACAGATCATCGAGCAGATTAAGACTGAGGAAGAACCCGCACAGGCAGAGATGGTTTTAAAACCGGCGGAAGAGGATTTACCTACAGGTCACGGTAAAGTCATTCTTCTGGGCGAGCACAGCGTGGTTTATGGATCACATGCTGTGGCCGCACCCATACCCTTAGCTATGCAAGCTAAAGTATCTGCCGGCGAAAAAGAAGGCGTCCAGCTGATTATACCCCGCTGGGGAGTCGAAGAACAACTGGAAAAAAAGAAGGAACATAAATATTCTATTTTCTACTCCCTGGACTTAATTCTAAATGAACTAAATTTGCACGAAAAAGATATGAAAATTGAAGTCTTCCCCCATGTTCCCCGTGCGATGGGACTTGGTGGCTCGGCTTCACTTGCAGTAGCTATTATAAGAGCACTAGATCAGCATTTTAAACTGCAAATATCCAATGACGATGTGTCCCGTCTTTCTTATGAATCGGAAAAAATCGCCCATGGCATGGCATCGGGTATTGATAACACTCTGGCGACCTATGGCCGTTTTCTGTTATTTCAAAAGGGTATACCACCTAAGATGGAAGAAATCAATGCACCTGAGCCTATTCGCATCGTTATAGGCTTAACCTGGAAAGAAAGTTTGACGGCTAAAATGGTTGAAAAAGTGCGGCAAGCATGGGAAGGTAATAAATCCCTTTATAATCGTATATTTAAAGAGATTGATCGCATTAGTATCCAGGGAAAAACGGCTATCGAAAATTTTGACCTGCATCAACTGGGCGAGTTAATGAACATTAATCAGGGGTTGCTGAATGCCTTACAGGTATCCAGCCGGGAAATAGAGGAATTGGTTGATATCGCTCGTTCGAATGGGGCATTGGGGGCTAAGCTTACCGGCGGTGGCGGTGGTGGTGCCATTATTGCATTGTGCCCGGACCATGCGGAAAAGGTTGCCCAATCTATTAAGAACAGCGGCTACCGGGCCTTTATTACCGATATCAAATAAGGTTTAATATCCATATGGCACAACTCTAAAAATACTTAAAAATTGTGCAGTACTCTAATAAAAGTATTTCTATGAATAAATTTGATTGAATGAGGTTATATGGAACAAGATGACAATATTGTATCGTTTGACGATGAACTTCTGATTCTTGTGGATGAACAGGATAATGAACTGGGTTGGGAAACCAAAGAAAAATGTCATAACGGTAAAGGCATTTTACACCGGGCTTTTTCCATTTTTATATTTAATGAAAAAAATGAATTACTCCTGCAGAAACGCAGCGGTTCCAAACGGCTCTGGCCACTTTTTTGGTCCAACACCTGTTGCAGTCATCCGCGGAAAGGAGAAACCTATGAAATAGCTTCCATACGCCGCTTAAAAGAAGAATTGGGCATTAATACAAAATTGTACTATATATTTCAATTTCAATATGAAGCCGATTTTAAAGACAAGGGCGCCGAAAATGAATTGTGTTCGGTTTATATAGGCAAAACCAACCAACGGCCTGAAATCAATGAAAATGAAATTGCGGAATGGCAGTATATCAAGCCCGAAGAATTGGATAACAAAATTCAGCAGCAACCCGAACGGTTTACACCGTGGTTCAAAATGGAATGGCAGCGTATACGCTCGGAATTCTGGAAGAGAGTCGAAGCGTTACTGGTTCAGTAAAGGCAATTACTAATAAGTTAAAATTAAAACAGAATGAAATAAGGAAATTCGTATGGCAACGGACAATAAAATTAAGCTGAAGGATTTTCCGGGCACCTTTTGGGTGGCGAATACCATGGAAATCTTTGAACGGATGGCATGGTATGGTTTTTTTGCAGTATCATCGTTGTATATAACCGGCGCTGTCGAAGATGGTGGATTGGGCTTCTCAGATGAAGATCGTGGTGTTATTCAGGGCGTAGTAACATTTTTCTTATATTTATTTCCTGTTGTATCGGGATCACTCGCCGACCGTTATGGATTTAAAAGAATGCTTATAGCGGCATTTGCGGTACTGGCACCGGCCTATTACTTATTGGGGCAGTTTTCAACGGTTCCAACTTTCTTCTTAGCCTACATGATGGTAGCGGTGGGTGCCGGTATGTTCAAACCGGTGATAATCGGTACAGTAACCAAAACCACCACCGAAAAAACATCCTCGCTGGGTTTCGGCATTTTTTACATGATGGTTAATGTTGGCGGTTTTATTGGGCCCATTGTCGCGGGTATTGTAAGAGGATGGGATTGGAACTGGGTTTTTGTAGCATCTGCCGGCTGGATTGCAATAAACTTCATCTTTGTTACCTTGTTCTACAAAGAACCGACTTCCGAGAGTACATCCGCCAATCCCAGAAAGTTGAAAAAGGTGATGAGCGATATGGTGGAAGTACTGGGTAACGGACGATTTTTTCTGTTTGTTTTTATCATTCTGTTCGTTTTGGTCATTGGATCCAAATATACGGCAAGCGGATTTATTTCCTGGACAGAGATTATTGCCATACTCGCTGCTTGGTTTTTAGTTAATTTTGCATACGATTTCTTTTTGAAACGAAGCCACACGGGGATTCAATCGGGGTGGTGGCGATCGCCCATGCAAATTGGTGATTGGCGGTTCGCATTGTTTTTACTGTTGATGTCCGGTTTCTGGATTTCTTTTAACCAAATTTTTTATACTTTGCCCCTGCATATTCGTGATTTTGTAAGCACGGGAGATTTGATTACATCGTTGCAGGACTTTTTATCCATATTCGGGGTTGGGTATTTAATGAAGGATATTACCGCTTCAATGGTCACACCTGGTGAGATTAATCCGGAATATATCATTAACATAAATGCCGGAATGATCATTGTGTTTCAGGTCCTCGTATCCTATATAGTGGGTAAACTGAAACCTTTCAGTACCATATTCTGGGGTGTTATTATCACTGCCGTCAGTTTTGCTCTTTTAATTTTCAGTAATACGGGATGGCTTGTCGTTGCCGGTATCATGATATTTTCTTTTGGAGAAATGATGGCCAGTCCAAAATCCAAGGAATATACCGGTCGTATAGCTCCTCCGGATAAAGTGGCTTTATATATGGGTTATTTTTATTGGTGTGTGGCATTGGGTAATTTACTAGGCGGAATTTTATCCGGACAATTGTATGCTGCATTTGCCCGAGATATGAATCGCCCAGACCTTATGTGGCTGGTATTTGCATTATTAGCCCTATTAACGGCTTTAGCCATTTATGTTTATGATCGGCTTGTAATCAAGCGTCCTCAAAAAAAGGAGTAAATGTCTGTATGCCGCCGCATGTTCAGTTAATTCATTTTCCGATTGCGTTTCTTTTGCTGGCTGCGCTTATGGCGGTTGTTCAATTGATTTATTTCAGAACATCCATATCCCGATTTATACTTTTACTATTGGTATTGGGAACGGTAAGCGCCTTTTTTGCTGTACGATCCGGTGAATCCGCTTCTGAAAAAGTTAAAAAGACCCTGCCGGGAACAGAACAAGTATTGGAGCAACACGAAGAAAACGGTGAACGGGTTTTGTGGATTTTTACGTTAACTACTATGCTGAAATTGGTATTAATCGGTATTAAAAGAGACAATCGGCAATGGAATTCTATAGTGGTTGTATTCATGATTTTAGGAACTTTTTTAATTTACAGAACCGGTTACTTTGGAGGACAGCTGGTTTATGAGTGGGGGGCCGGTGTAAAACCTGTGATGGAACAAAACGACAATTTTCAGTTCGATGCTGCAGACAGCAGCAAGATTCTGAAATAAATTTACATAGTGTGATAAATATTATGAAGACCGATTATATATGTATTCCCTGTATGCTCAGACAAACGGTGGAAACCGTGCATTTAGCTGTTGAAGATGAGGAAACACGGAAGAAAGCAATTAACGCGGTTTTAAATTATTTACAGGATATCCCGTACGATTTACCGCCCCCTGAAGTGGGCAAATACATTTACAGCATCATGCATGAAGTAACCGGTAATCCGGATCCGTACAAATCCATCAAAGAAAAATATAACAAGGCCGCTCTTGATCTTTATGATGATCTATTAAAAATTGTATTAATGAGTCGTCGGCCTTTGCATACGGCTGCAAAACTGGCCGTAGCCGGAAATGTAATTGATTTCGGTGCTTCCAGCAAAGATGTACAAATGCGGCAGTTGATTAGCAGTGTCCACGATGTTTCGTTTGAAATCGATCACTTTGATCAGTTTATACATGATATGAAGCAGTCAAAGCAAATCATATATTTGGCGGATAATGCCGGAGAAATCGTGTTCGATTACCTGTTTATTGAAATGCTTAAACGGTATTACCCGGAGCTGCATCTGCAGATTACTGCTGTTGTGAGAGGAGCTCCGGTAATTAATGATGCCACCATCGAAGATGCCCGAATGATCGGGCTTGACAAAATAGCTAAAGTCATTGACAATGGCGATAATGCCCCGGCCACTTTGCTGAAGAACGCATCTCCGGAGATGAAAAAATATTATGATGATGCCGATCTGATTATATCAAAAGGCATGGGCAACTATGAAACTTTAGATGACGAGAAGCGCCTGATCTATTATTTGCTTAAGGTGAAATGCCCGTTGATATCAAAACGCATTAATGCAGAAATCGGCAGCATGATTTTCAAACGAAACTCAGATTATCATGATTAATGGTATATTAACGGTTAAGATCTGAGCTGTCCCCACTGGATATGACATGTATCCGGCAATCACGACAATGAACGGATGAATTATTCCCCTATGATTTTAACCAGTACCCGTTTTTTGCGCCTGCCGTCAAATTCCCCGTAATAGATTTGTTCCCAGGGGCCAAAATCCAATTTGCCTTCGCTTACAGCCACAACGACCTCCCGGCCCATTACCTGCCGTTTAAGGTGGGCATCTCCGTTATCTTCACCGGTTCGGTTATGACGATAATGGGATACCGGTTCGTGCGGGGCCAGTTTTTCCAACCAATCGTCGTAATCCTGTATCAATCCGCTCTCGGCATCGTTAATATATACACTGGCTGTGATGTGCATGGCATTCACCAGACACAGCCCCTCTTTGATTCCCGATTCTCGAAGACAATTTTCAATATCATCGGTTATATTGATATAATCCCTGCGGGTTGATGTGTTGAACCATAATTCTTTACGATAGGATTTCATACAAACTCCTGTGTATTATTATCGATTTTCAGTTGTTTTTCTAAGTTTGGTAGAATGTTCATAGAACTCATTCAGTTTCATAACTTTGAGAAATACAAAACCTCTGGTGGAACGAATACGTGAATCGCTGTGTTGATAAAAGTAATCTCTTCCCAGGAGTGTTTTGATCATCTGGTATTGTTCCACCTGAATTTTTTGCGCCAGCCCGGAGAACGGACCGTCATACTCATAACTGGGAAAAGAGGCGTCGCGCTGGGATCCGAAGGAATTGAGAAACGAATCGTTCAGAATAGCTCGGGTATTATTGGTTACCGGAATAAAATGTGTGCTCTCTGCCGGATGAAACCGATACCAAACATTACGATAGCCCCAAATTTCCAGATCATCTCTACCAGTCTCTTTCTGATAAAGTTTAAGCGCTTCGGAAACGGCCTGTAAAACTTTATAATGTGTATCCGGTCCGCTGCCTTCCGGATCCAATGCCACCGTAATAATATCCGGTTTTGTCTTAATAAGGGTTTCTAATATAGGTTTGACATCCCGATCAAGGGTTGGATCTTCCGTGAAGATTTCACCTTTGTAAAAGCCGAGTCGTGAATGGATGACTGATTCCGTCGTATACCCAAAATAGCCCCATAAGATGTCGGCTTCCCATTCACGCGTCATGCCCTTCAGTTGTTGAATGTAGGGCAAATCTTTTTTGCCAGGATATTGGGTTTTAAAATAATTAGCCAATTCTTCAATACGGTTTTTTAGATTATCGATGGAATCTTCTTCAAAAATTTCCACTAAATTACGGAGCAAACGACGCGCATTACCTTCGCTCATTGCGCTCGCGTTATTGGCGGCCATTCCATCCAGGAACTGGAAAATATCCCGATTTCTAAAATTTGCATTGGTCGGGTCAAAATAATTTTCTTTAATAAGCTGCTGAAAATCAGTTTCGTTAAGATAAAACATAGCGTTTTCCAACTGCTCGAGCATATACTTATTGGTTACTGCATTGAATCCGCTGGTCAGGTAGTTAAAAAAATGTTTGTTCGTTGATTCCCGCATCAGTCGTACCTGATAAGGCAGATAACCGAGCATAATATCGTCGTGATGAGGGGCGGTATGCAGAAAGCGTTTATTCTTTGGTATCTGCAAAGTTCGTGTTATGCGGTCGATATATTCATGCTTAACAGCATTAATCAGTTTATGGTAATCGGATTTATACTCTTGCAAAACGAGGTTGCTGGAACGTACCGATTTAAAATCATTTTTGTTGAGATCGTCCAGCGGTTTATTTTTTTCCAATGCCAGGTCGGTTATTATTTTATACTTTTCCTTTTCCGGAATGGATTTACTGCGGTTTAATTGCAAAAAACGACGTTCATTTAAAAGTTTCGCTGCACCCTCCGTAATATAAAAACAGGCGTTAGGCAAATCCTGAAGAATGGACGCGGGCACTTCATTGGACTTTTCGGACTGGATAGCGGCTTTAATAATTTTTGCTTTGGCCTCACCGGCGGCTATGATAATCGCCGTTGTATCGGGATTATAGCTGACGGTTTGCAGGCCAATGGTGATAACCAGGCGATTACGCGAGATTTCGATTCCGCCCAGGTCAGAGGCTGCTGCCGCCTGGGTTTCATAATTGGTGGTCGTTAAGCGGGTGGTAGAGTAATGATCCGATCCTCGGACGTTAAAACCGATATGTCCGTCGGGACCTATACCACCGAGAAAAAAACCGATACCTCCAAGTTCCCGGATTTTGAACTCATAATCAGTGCAAAACTGATCCACTGCATCCAGAACGTTCTTTTGCCGTTCTTCTAACAGAGAACCAGGGTGTTTGGTACGCAGATCCAGATCAACTTGATGATCCGGCCATATTTCATCGAGAGTATGTTTTGAATCAAGGCCAATTTGATTGGGATTAATAAGCAGTGCCTTTTTGGGATCAAGGCCGAATCCCTTTAGATAAAATTTATTAACATAATAGTTAAAACTGTTATGCTGGGTGGAATTTATAGGATAGAATTCGTCGATTTGTATAAAATGGAAGCTTTTCATATCAGGCTTTTTAGCCGGATCAACACTGCTTTCTTCTAATAATTTTTGGGCTTGTTCCTGATCCCAGTTTGACAGTAAATAATTAATCCATTTAATAAAATGCTCGGGTGTTTTTCCGGTTGGCAGGGCAATCGACCAGCCTTCATTTTGCTGGGCCCATTCCAAAAAGCGCATGGCTGTTAGTTTGCCAAGTTCCGGGAAGTTATCCACTATGA
>WJIP01000268.1 GCA_014730185.1 Caldithrix sp.
CCGTCCACCGAGCGGAATGCATACGTTTCCTGTGTAAACAGGTCCTCATACACGCCGCAAAACCAAATCGTATTATCATCGAGGACGCGACCGGGTTTGAAAAATACATCCTCCGGTGTCTCGCCATTAAAAAGGACTTCATCGGCCACAACAAGATCATTAAAGTCCTGGGCCGTAGCAAAGGATACCATAACCAGTAAAGCAGGAATTAAGAGCAGAGTGGTAAGTTTGTTTTTCATACATGCCTCCATTGGGGTTAAACATTTTAAGATAAATTCTTTAAATATTGATATCACCTCCTTAATTGGTTTAATCATTTAACTCAATAAAAATTTTTGTATAAATATAAATCAAAACTTCTTTCAATGGTTCGGTATGTATTGGTTAACTAATGCATAATTTTGCACATTCAATCAAACGAATTTATCAAGTATACAAATAGTTACCAACAAAAATCAACTAATATTTAATACTTTTAAAATTTTTGAATATTCTTTTATCACGTATTTAAACACAGTGTGTTAAATTATTTTTCAGAAATGTGATGCATTTAAATTTATCCAATCAAACGCTCAGTTAAAAGAGGACAAAATTATGGTAATTTGTGGTGGTAAAAGCGAAGTTAAAAGTTATTTTTTCTTGTTGATGGCTTCTTTAACAATTTTTAATTCTTCAAGTCTTTGTTCAATCTCTTCTTCCAGTTTACCAATTTGTTTCTGCATTTCCTCATGATCGATTTCTTCAGAGGAAGTGGTTTCACTTTTGCTTTTGGATGTATGGCGGCGTATAGCTTTGCGGGTTAATTCTATATCGTTTTCCAAATTCTTAATATCATCCAATACAATTTGAAGCGTTTCATGTTTTTTTAATCCATCAACATTATTTTCCAACAAATAGGGATAAACGGTGTCACCAAGAAATTCAAGTTTTTTACGTCTTGCATTTTGCAATTGATACAAATTAAAACGCAATCGCGCCACTTTGCTGTATTCTTCGGTTAATTCTTTTAAATTTTGGGCGTTATTGCGGGCGACTTCTATACCATCTTCCAAAGCAGTACGAAGTTTGTTCATTAATTGAGTCATAATTTATCCTCGATTATATTTGCAAAATTTTATCAAGCACATAACCCGAAAACACTGCACATTGAACAACTTTCTTCAGTGAAATCGTGTTACGTTTAAGTTATTGCATCCAGCGCCAGATTACACATTGATAATTAATAAAAACATTTAGTAGAAACTTGTCAAAATTGCTATCTAAAATCAAATATTTATAAAGCAGGCTATCAACGCATCTTTAATCCGATCAGGTAAAAATGGTATACAAAATTTATTATGATATCCCTGACACACTTCATCTAATCAAATGATATACCACCAACTGCCACCAGGATGATTATAGGATAGCATACATTTGAAAAAATTGAAAATCAACTTATAATACGCTACTTTTGCCATAAATAAAACCGGGAGTGGATTATGAAAAGGCTACTCATAAGTATACTAATGACGGTATTTTTTGTCGACGCTCAAAATGGTCCGTTTACACTTGAAACCCTGTATGACATTACAAATATAAGTGATCCGAAAATTTCACCCGATGGAAAACGTATTGCTTTTGTTGCTACATCTTATAGTTTAGAAAAAGGCCAGAGTAATGCCGACATTTATATAATGGATAAGGCCGGAAATAATCTGCGAAAAATGACAAATGACCCTTCAAATGATTATCATCCCCGATGGTCTTCCGACGGACGCTATCTGTTTTTTATATCATCACGTAATAATGGTACACAAGCCTGGCATATACCGGTATTCGGCGGCGAAGCCGAACAAATCACCAATGTATCAACCGGAGTTGCCAATCTGCATAGATTAGGAGAGCAAAACAAAATTGTTTTTAGTAGTTCGGTTTATCCTGAATGCGGTGCTGACGACGAATGCAATGAGACCATATCAAAGGGTATGCAACAGGGACCGGTGCAGGCTCATATGGCCGATAATTTATTGTTCCGCCATTGGTCAGCCTATAGAGATGGTCAACGCAACCACATTTTACTTTACAATATGCAGGCGGATACAATCGTTGATTTAACTCCCGGAAGTTTCGACGCACCGTCGTTATGGGGCACATTGGACGTGAGTCCGGATGGGCGTTTTATTTGTTACGAATCCAAAAAGGTTGAGAATCCGGAGACAAGCACCAACAACGATCTTTTTCTGTTGGATCTCAAAACCGGTAAAACCCAAAATATAACCGAATCCAATCCGGCATATGATGGGAAGCCCAAATTTTCGCTGGACGGACGCTTTATAGCTTATCAAACTCAAACAATCCCGGGTTATGAATCCGACCTGAAAAGATTGGCCACCCATGAAATTGCGACCGGTAAACAAGTTGTACATACCCATAATTTTGATAACTGGGTGCAAACCTTTCAATGGTCACCCGATGGACAATTCATTTATTTCATTGCCCATGAACAAGCCCATTTTCCACTATATCGTTTGGACATACAATCCGGTCAGTGGCAGAAAATTCTTGATCTGAAAACCATAGATGCCTACGATATTTCCCCGGACGGCCAATGGCTGGTTGCTACGCGCCGAACCGTTGATCAGCCAACTGAAATATTCAGGGCAGGCAACGCAGGCAGCCATGAAAATAAAACAGCTGTACGATTGACTCATTTCAATGAAGCTCTGAAAAAACGTATCGATTTCAGACCGGCTGAAGAAATGTGGATTGACAGCCCGACCGGTCGGAAGATTCATACCTTCATTATCAAACCGTATCATTTTGATCCGGATAAATCCTATCCTTTGATACTCAATGTACACGGAGGTCCGCAGTATCAATGGTATGATGGTTTTCGGGGTGACTGGCAAATTTATCCGGGCGCCGGTTATGTGGTTGCATTTGCGAATCCGCACGGTTCCACCGGTTATGGACAAGCCTTTACCAGAGCTATCTCCAAAGATTGGGCCGGTAAAGTATATGACGACATCATGGCCGTTACGGATGAACTTGCGGAGCTGGATTATGTGGATCAGGACCGTATGGGAGCGATGGGTTGGTCCTATGGTGGATATTTTATGATGTGGTTGGAAGGGCATGATCCGAATAATCGATTCAAAGCCCTGGCCTCTATGATGGGATTGTATAACCTTACTTCCTTTTATGGCGCTACTGAAGAACTCTGGTTTCCGGAATGGGATTTAGGCGGAACTCCATGGAATTCATCATTATACGAAAAATGGTCTCCTCATCGACATGTTCAAAACTTTGATACACCCTGCCTGGTAATAGCAGGTGAAAAAGATTATCGTGTACCCTATACCCAAAGCCTGGAATTTTTTACTGCTCTGCAAAAACAGAATGTCGATTCTCGTTTAATCATATTTAAAAATGATGGCCATTGGCCAAATTTTGCTCAATCAATGCCTCTCTATTATAACGCTCATTTGGATTGGTTCCATAAATATCTGGGCGGTAAACCGGCACCGTATGACATGCAAAAAATGTTAAGAAATCAACTTTTTAATTCACCTAACTGAATGATTGTATTATGCCTCTCTTTATAGATAATGAAATAAATCCCACTCTGTTGAGTCATGCTTTCCGCTTTTATGCCCGTGTCCTGTCCTATCCATATGAGGAATTACGTCATGAATTTCACCATTTATTGCGGGAAATTGAACTGAACATTCAAACGCAGGTCGATAACACCATTGCCTCTCATATTCTGGATATCGTCAATGTGTATCAGGGAGAAGAAATGCGTGATCTGCAGGGCGAATATGTGCGGATGTTCTCCCATGCCGAAGAGGAATTGCCACTGGTTTCGCTGCGAATTTCGGATTTGCAGCCGGGAACGGATATTTTGGAATTGATGGACCACATGCATGAAAGTGGCTTATTTTTGGATAGCGAAGGTGATCTGGATTCCATGATCAATGTTCTCGATTATTTTTCATCCCTTCTTTCCACTTTTGATGAAGTACATGAACTGGATCATTTTTATGCCCTTTATATCCAATCAACTCTACCACAGCTTGCTGGAAAATTGTACAGAGAAACCAGTATTAATTTTTATAAAGAATGTGCTAAAGCTTTCACCAGTACCATACAATTGATTTCGAATCCCAATGCCGGCTAGGTATGGCCATCAAAGTTGAAAACAACACCATATATCTCGGAGTAAAGGATTTAATTGTCTCCCGGAAACATTCTAAAACCCTTTCCTCCTTTCCCCTGCCGCAACGCGGTATGCTGGGACAAAAAGCTCAAATAAACCTACAACGTCACAAAAAACGCCACTATGGGCTTTTCCACAGCGAATATCATGTTAAGCAAGAATACAATTATCAAAATTATACATTTGTTGTGCAGGGTAGGATTGACGGTGTATACCAACTCAAAGAACGGGTGGAAATCGAAGAGATCAAATCGGTCATTTTAGAAAAAAAAGAGTTCCGGAACCTGCAAATACTGGGGTATCCCGAATTCAGCGATCAGGTGTTATTCTATGCCTATCTGCTTCAGGATGCATTAGGGGGGCTCGAAGTAGGGGCCTTCCTTATTTTAATCAATCTGATCGATGATGCCCGCCAGACTTTCAAAATACCTTACAACCGGTTAAAGGTTGAAAATTCCCTGTTTAATCGATTCAGCCTTATCCTCAGTACAGTTAAACGACAGGAAGAGGAGCAGTCTAGGCGACAAAATGCCATCCGCAGAATCAATTTTGAACTACCGGAGAACCGCCCGCAGCAAAAAGCACTCATGCAAACCGTACATGATGCACTTTCCGAAAAACAGCATTTAATGGTATCCGCGCCGACGGGTATAGGCAAAACGGCAGCAGCTCTCTATCCGGCTATCCGGTACGCTTATCTTCATAATAAAAAAATTTTCTTTCTAACCTCTAAAACAACGCAACAGAATATTGTCCGTCAATCCATCCATCCCCTTATCGAACAGAATTTAGACCTGCACACTCTTTTTATCAGGGCCTCGAAGAAAATGTGTGCCAATGATGTATTTTTCTGTCATGAGACTTATTGTGCTTTTGCCAAAGATTTTCACGACCGCCTTCTGAACAGTAACACTCTGCAGAACATTCTTGAACAAAATTTACTTACCCCGGAATTTATCTTTGATCAGGCTATCCAGCACACGCTTTGTCCCTTCGAAACTTCCATGGAAGCGGCTCAGTATGCTGATATTCTGGTTGGTGATTATAATTACGTGTTTGATCCGGCTGTATCGCTTCGTCAGCTTTTCCAAAAAAAGGATAATTCTGATTGGATTTTAATTATCGATGAAGCCCATAATCTTTATGATCGCGGCGTAGAATATTTGTCACCGCAGTTGAAAGCGGATACACTAAAGAATCTGGCGGATTTTACCGCCCGCAAAAAAACAAAAGTGTATCAACGTTTAGCGGAAGCACTGCAAAATATTCTGCAATTTTTCAAAGACCTGGATATAGAAGGCGAGAGCCATCACAGCGGCCAGCAATATTTTCAGACCCACTTGGATATCGCCCGATGGGAAGATGCTCTGGCCCTTTATGAAGCCGCCTTTATTAAATATTTAATCGAAAAGATTAAAAAAAAATGGCTTATTGTTGATGATCCATTGGAGTCGTTCTTTTTTGCACTCAGGCGTTTTGTGCAGGTAGCCCGTAACCAATCCGATGCATTTACGATTTATTATAATGCGGACAGTGGCGGTATTTTACATATCCAATGCTGTGATCCTTCGGAATACCTGGGAAGGATTATCGATCGTTTCCATGCGGTGATTGCCATGTCGGCAACCCTTGATCCCATGCATTTTTATCAATCCGTTCTGGGATTCCCCGAATATCGCACGCAAAAAACACAAATGAGCTCGCCTTTTCCCGCTGACCACAGGCGTATCATCATTGCCCCCCATATATCGACACGCTATAAGGATCGGAACACAACGTATCCGAAAATAGCAGAAATCATCACCCAAACCATCCGGCAAAAAACAGGCAATTATCTGGTATTTTTCCCAAGTTTTGAATTTTTGCAGAACGTGAATTTATTTTTAGGTCGCTCGCCATACACAACAATTCTGCAACGGCCCGGCATGACCGAACAAATCCGCGACGAAGTTTTAAATGAGCTCAGGATTCATTCTGAGCCAAAATTATTGCTGGCGGTGATGGGTGGTATTTTCAGTGAGGGTATAGATTATGCCGGGGATATGGCGATTGGGGTGATCATTATCAGTCCGGCACTGCCCAAGATCAGTTATGACCGGGAACTCTTACGCAATTACTATGATAACAAGCTAAATATGGGCATGGAATATGCCTATATTTTTCCGGGTATGAATAAAGTCATTCAATCGGTGGGCCGTCTCATTCGTTCGGCCACGGATAGAGGTATCGTTCTATTAATTGGCGAACGTTTTGCCTCGGAAGAATTTAATCACTTACTGCCTTCGTATTGGTTTGAAAAAGAAGGGGATGTGGTCATAACTTCGGATGTGAAAAAGGCTGTGCAAACCTTTTGGAAGGCCACCAGGAAATAAGAAACCAAGGTGTAAAAATACCATTTATTTAAAGCATAATCGTAAGATCCATTAAGACGGCCCTTTTTTGCCCTTGCCCTTGCCGCCTTTTTGACCTTTACGTTCTTCGGATTGAATGGATTGACCTTTGTCCGTCTGCCCGCGGTCTCTGCTTTTTTCACCCATTTGGGGACGGGGACCTTTATCTTTCGGACCAAACCGGTTGTCATTAATACCATCGCCATCCAGATCAATGTATTCCCGGTGGCGTTCTTTTCCATGGCCCTTAAAATCTTCATCCAAACCGTTGGGGATGCCGTCACCATCGTGATCCGGGGCGTTGTCGTTGAAGCCGTCGCCGTCTTCATCCACAAAATGTTGACGGTGTTGTGTTTGCTTTTCCTGAACCTGTGTCGTACTGTCCTGAGCTAAAACCACAGTGACATTTAATACAAGAAGGAAGAGTATGGTCATCAATAAAGTCAATACCTTTTTATACATTGTGTATACCTCATTTAAATTCCAAATATATATTTACAAAAATTGTGCCATGGATTTACACAGCAGTTAATCGCATATAACTGCATTGATGCCACACTTTCATACCAAACAATCGACCGGATTGTCGAATGTATAGACAAATTGGACGTAAACCAATCATGACCCTGATTGTATTAACCTACCCTGAACAGATTACAAGTAGCATGGCTCTGTTTCGACAAATTTGCACAGACAAACAATATTTTTCAAGCCAATCCACCTACAGTAGCATTTCTTTAAAC
>WJIP01000269.1 GCA_014730185.1 Caldithrix sp.
GAGTGAAGCTGAACTCAGTGGGGCGCAATTAACCACCCTGTTTGACAAAACGGATCAGGTATCGGAAACGATTGAACATCTAATAAGCGGAGAAGATGATCATAAGACGTTAGACTTGAAGATAAAAAAACGACATAATGATACGGTGGATATGAGCGCAACCTTTCAACTTATGAGCGATGGAAAACATATAGCGTGCTCCATCTATCCCAAAGAGCATTCATTTTCGATTGGTGGACAGGTTGAACGCATAGACCGATTGGCTATGTTGGGAGAACTGTCCACCGGCATTGCCCATGAAATTCGCAATCCGTTAGCCGGTATTAAATCTTCGGCAGAGGTGATTGGAGAAAGTTTAAGTCCGGGAGATTTTAGAGCTCCGCTAATTGAACGGGTAATCCGGGAGGTGGATCGCAGCAATGAATTGCTTAAACGGTTTTTTGATTTTGCCCGGCCTGTTAAACCCAATCCGGAGTTTTGCAGTATTAATGAAATTATAGAAGCTGTGGCGCTTTTGATAGACAAGCGATTAAATCGTAAAAAGATCAGGCTTGAAAGAACTTATGCAGAAAAATTGCCACAGATTTATGTGGATAGTGCACAGATTGAGCAGATCCTCATGAATCTCATACTCAATGCCGCTGAAGCTATTGAAAGGGATGGGAAAATTGCATTACGCAGCAGACCGGTCGTTAAAGAAGGATCGTTAAAAGGTATTCTGATCGAAGTACAGGACAATGGATGCGGTATCGCTCCGGATAACTTGGAAAAAATATTTAACCCTTTTTACACGGGTAAAAGCAAGGGCGTTGGTCTCGGTTTATCCATTTGCATGCGGCTTATTCGTGAAAATGGAGGGCAGCTAACCGTGGAATCAACCCAAGGTGAAGGGTCAATATTTTACCTGATAATACCCGTAAAATACAACCTAACCGGAGAGTAATATGATGAAACGTGTACTTATTGTGGATGATGAAGAAACATTGACATTTAGTTTATATCAATCGTTTATTCGTTCCGAACAGGATTTCGAAGTGATCACGGCCAATAGCGGCGAGGAGGCGCTGGACAAGGCGGAAGGTAAGAAGCTAGATTTGGTTATAACCGATATTTTTATGCCCGGTATTGATGGCTTCCAGCTTATAAAGCAATTGAAGAATATAACCCCCAACACGGGTTTCTTCGTCATTACGGCCTATGGAAACGATGAATACCGCGATAAAGCCGACCGCTTCGGAGCATTGGAATACATAGAAAAACCATTTGATATTAAAGCTTTTAGACAAAAAGTATTGGATTATTTAGCATAAAATGGCATTATTAGGCAATTTAAATGACCTGAAATTACCCAGCCTGATTCAGCTTAATTGTATGGAGCGCAATACGGCAAAGTTAACGATTGAGTATAACAATCGTTTCGGGTTTATGTATTTTGATGATGGACAGATTGTCCATGCGGAATATGAACCGGATATCGGAGAAACTGCGGTTTATCGTCTGTTGAATCTGCCGGCAGGTAAATTTAAAGTTGAAACGGATATCAAAGCACCAATGCGATCAATCAACTCCAACTGGAGTAATCTGCTTCTGGAGGGCATGCATAAAAAAGATAACCGTAAAGAAACCGAAACATTCGATTTTGACCATCTTTTTGAAAAACTGATGAGTATCCACGGCGTAGAGGGAGCCTATTTGATGGATCGCAGTGGAGAAATCATTGCCAAAAGTCCAGAAGAACGCACCAAAAGCGCCGAACTACTATCGTTAACCATTTTTGAAAGCGAACAACTGGCGGAAGATCTAGATCAAAGCCATTTGGAATCATTGTGTATAGAATATACCGGTGATAAGTTCATTTTATTCCTTTACAACCAACTGATAACTGTATTGCGCGTAGATGTTCCCACAAAGCATGAAAAAATTTATTCTCAAGTAAAACGCGTTTTAAATTAATGTTAGCAATGATATGAATGATAAAATTTTTGAAGAAGTGACAGAACTGAGTGGTATCAAAGGATTACTGCTATTCGATTATAACGGTAAATTGCATACGAAACTAAAATTGTCATGGGAAAGACAGAGTATCAATCAGCTGGTTATTAGCCTGATGCGTATCATCAGTGCCTATTTTATTAAAGATTTTCGTGTGCACCAACTGATTATGAACTACCCCGATTATAACTTGTATATCCGATTTGAAAAACGCTATATCATTGCAGTAGTCAGTGATGAGAACGTATCGCATCCAATGTTGCGCATGCAGCTGAATGTCATGACCGTTAAGTTGAATGATGACAAGCAATTGAACAAAAAATTTTCGATTATGTCAAAAAATTTGGCCAAAAACTGGCTGAGGGAACCACATAGCGAAAAAGAAAAAAAAATTATTTCTAAATTGAAATAATCATTAGTTTAATGTAAATTGCCAACTTTCATAGAGTTATGACTGAGCTTGAGCAATAAAATGCCAGGCATGATTGGGAGGGAATGATGCCCGAACAAACCGGATTAATACCTAATCAGGATACAATTTTTACAAAGACCGAAGAGTTATCTCCGGCAGATTTTACATTACGGGCCAGAGAATGGGCAGTGTTAACGCAGATTGACGGCAATAAATCGGTTTCCGATATTGCCCGACGTTTATCGTACACTATCGAAGAGGCCACCACAATTTTTGTTGGTCTATATGAACGTGATCTTATAAAAATTATTTTTAACGGTAAACAACAACATAATGAAGTGCCTCATAATTTTATGAAGACCATCGAAACAGAATTAACCGGATTTATTGGACCGGTGGCTCCCTTTATTATACAAGATGCCATGCAAGAATTTGAGCAGAATCCGCAAAAACTTGATATCCGGTTATTACCCGGTTTCATTGAAAATATAAGCGATCAGATTCCGGAAAATCAAAAACGGATCAAATTTCAGGAAATCATGTTGAACCACTTAAAAGGAATGAATGTCCGGTGAAGTTTTTAAGTCTACGCTGGAAAATAAGCGGAATTTTGATAATAAGTAATATTATTTTGGGTGTACTCCTTGTCGTAGGTATAAATCGCACGGTATCGGAACATCTGGGAGAACAACTTATTGCCCGGGGTAAAGCGATTGCTGTTAATCTAAGTAAATATGCAGCCGAACCTTTGATTGCCGGCGACCGAATTGGCTTAAGACAACTCATAAGCGATAATCTGAATTTTCAAAATATTCAATACATACTAATCTATGATGCGGAGGGTACGGTACTTGCCGATAATTATAACGGTCAAATACCTGCAGAACTAAAGTTTACCGACAAACCAGACGATATTAACGAAGAAGAACGTCTGCGTTTAATTCATTTAAAGGAAAGTAACGTCTCGTGTTATGATATCTGGCAACCTGTAGAAGAGGGGTATTTAGGTATGGTTCGGGTTGGCATCCGGGAAGATTTTGTGATGCAAACCATTTCTAGAACCAATTGGATGATTATTCTTACGGTACTGAGTGTTACTTTAATAGGTATCATTATCGTACTGGTTTTGGCAAATCGAATTATTAAACCGATTGTTTACTTAACAAGCAAGGCCGGTGATATTAGCCAGGGAAAACTGGACGAGACGATCAATCTGAAAACGAATGACGAAATAGAACGATTAGCTGAGGCGTTAGAGAGGCTGAGAGAAAGTGTAAAAATTGCCCTTGACCGACTTAAAAAAGATCAAAAAATGCGTATGTAAGAAAAACGGAGAAGCATTATATGGTTAAAACTAAAAAGATGAAAGATGGTAGCCGTCAGGTAATCCTCAATGGTAAACAATATGATCTAATTACCAAAATACTATCTGAACTGGCTAATAAGACAAAAGCCTCGGCAATTCTATTTGCGGATATGAGTGGCCAATTGATTAGTCAGAGGGGTAACACCGATGATATGAATACGACGGTGCTCTCGGCCTTGGCTGCCAGCGATTTCGCCGCGACATCGGAAATGGCTAAACTTGTTGGTGAAGAGGCCAAATTTAAACTCCTTTTTCACGAAGGAGACAAAAGGAACGTTTACCTGTCTAACGTGGGTGATGATTTCTTTTTAGTTGTGGTTTTTGATGTAAGTGTTACATTAGGTCTTATACGAATTTATACCAAAAAAGCCATCGAAGACCTGGATAAAACACTATCTGAAGAGGCTGATGAGGGGGATGAAGAAGAACAGAAACTGGATTCTGATTTCAGTAGTTTATTAGGCGATGCTCTGGATGATTCTTTTAAATAATGCATATTGAAACAGTTTTAATTAATTGACGAGGAACAGGATGTTTATTAATTGGGCGTTACAAGAGATAAATCTGAAAATTGTTTATTACGGACCGGGAATGAGCGGTAAAACCACCAATCTGGAGTATATTCATTCAAAGTTGGACGATTCATTAAAAGGTGATTTAGTTTCCCTGAAAACAAAGGAAGACCGTACCATTTTTTTTGACTTTATGCAGATTGAGGTCGGGCGGATTAAAGGCAAAAAACCCAAATTTAACCTTTATACGGTTCCCGGCCAGGTGTATTACGCTTCCAGCCGTAAGGTCATTCTCAATGGAGTGGATGGAATTGTATTTGTCGCCGATTCCCAGCCCCACCGCATGGAAGCCAATGTAGAAACTTTGCTAGACTTGGAAAAAAATCTTAAACAGGACAATCAATCTCTGGAAGATTTCCCCTGGGTCATTCAATACAACAAAAGAGATTTACCGGGTGTGGAATCCATAGACGAACTCCAAAAGCGACTTAACTTTTTCGGGGTTCCTCATTTCGAAGGAGTTGCCGTTCGCGGCGACGGTGTTTTTGCTACTTTAAAATCGGTCATTAACACAGTTGTTGAACATGTTCAAAAAGAATTGTAGTCATTGAGCGTGAACCTTTATTGAAATCTTGTATTACGCATCCAACAGAGATGTTTTCATCATTATTGGCAAATTACAGTGAATAAGGCTCATCAATCCAGTGAAATAGGCACAACCTTTAATAAAACGACCTTTGCCTGGATCCTGTATGATTTTGCCAATTCGGCTTACACTACTTTAATCATCACATTCATTTATGCAACCTATTTTACACAAGCCATTGCTCCTGATAAAATAACAGGTACGGCCCTATGGTCTCGTGGCATTACCATAACTGCAATTGCAGTGGCCCTGTTATCGCCTATCATGGGCGCTCTTGCGGACCTTGGAGGGTATCGTAAAAAATTCCTGTTTTCATTCACTTTTGTTAACATCATTACAACCGCATTATTATTTACAGCCCTCCCGGGCCAGGTGTATTATGCTCTTACTTGGGTCATAATAAGTAACATTGCATTCGAAATGGCTAATGTATTTTATAACGCCTATCTACCGGATATCGCTCCTAAGGAGAAAATTGGCCGGATATCCGGTTATGGCTGGGCTTTCGGTTATGTGGGAGGGCTATTGGCCATGTTTATCGCCCTTATTGGATTTGTGGATGCTGATCCCGCGTGGTTTGGCTTTTCAGGTGATGATGGAGAAAATATAAGAGCCACCAATCTGGTAGTTGCCATCTGGTTCGCAATTTTTGCCGGGCCCTTTTTTATAATCGTAAAGGATCGAAAAAGACCAATCCCCGTACGAGGAATCCAACTCATCAAAGGTGCCTTTACAGACCTTTTCAAAACTTTAAAAAATATAAACCGCTATCGGAACATAGCCCGTTTTCTACTGGCTCGTCTCATTTACAATGATGGATTGATTACTATTTTTGCCTTCGGAGGTATTTACGCTGCCGGTACGTTTAACTTTTCGTTCAAGGATATCATGATTTTCGGAGTGGTATTGAATATCGCTGCCGGAATTGGGGCTTATATCATGGGATTTGTTGATGACAGGATAGGCGGTAAGAAGACCATTCAAATCAGTTTATGGTGTCTGATTATTGCCACATTTCTGGCAGTTTTTACGCCATACCGATGGTTATTCTGGGTGGCCGGTGTTATGGTCGGCATTTTTTCGGGACCGAACCAGGCCGCCAGTCGCTCTCTAATGGGTCGGTTGACACCTAAAGAACGTATTAATGAATTTTTCGGTTTTTTTGCGTTATCCGGTAAGTTTACAGCTTTCATGGGTCCTTTTTTGTTGGGAGTATTAACCGATTTGTTTGATTCTCAAAGAGCGGGTGTGGCTGTCGTCGCCTTATTTTTTATTCTGGGAAGTATAGTCTTAACCACTGTTAAAGATACTGAAAAATCATATTAAACAGGTCATAAGTTTATTACGATTGGAAATGGGTTATAATTTTAATCTGTAATAATGCGCTTAACGATTTTGGATGTAAGCCTAAATTTTACAAAAAATACCCGATGATGAACTTACCGCTTTTTAGTTGGTTAGACCCTTTAAATTAACATTTTAGTATTCCGGAGATTCTGCACGTGAAGAATAAAAAATCTTGGTCTGAAATGTTCAGAGGTAAGAGATTACGAGTTTAATCATGAAAAGCAAATGTTTGTTAAATCTACCTAAAGTTCTTATATTCGCACTTTTTATCATTATTATAATTGGTTCTTTGAAATCGTTACAAGCGGAAAGGGAGCAAATCGTATATCGGACAAATTACAAATTTGTATACGATAATCAGGATGAACTGCTGGTTAAAACCTTAATTGAAAATCTGCATGGGCATGTGGACCGACTGGAACATTTTTTTGGTCGAAAACCGCACAGTATGATAACCATCGTTATTGCCAAATCCGATCAGGTATTTCAACAGTTTACGCCGGACCATATTCCGGAATGGAGTCAGGCGGTCGCCAATTGGCGTAAAAGATATATAGTGGTAAGATTAGACCGTCCGGAAGCTGTAAAACAATTACCCCGAATTTTAACGCATGAGTTGTCGCACATTTTCATTGTCGGCAATAATTTGGATAATATTCCAACCTGGTTGCATGAGGGCATTGCTAAATTTGTAAGTAACGATCCTCCTTCACTAACTGAAAAAGTGGCTTTGGCCAATGCTTTCAGCCGCAATAATGTGATGCAATTGAGTGCACTGGATTCTATGTTAGCATTTAACGCTGCAAAAGCGCGGTTGGCATACACTCAATCCTGGACGGCGGTTGATTATTTCGTTACACAACATGGTCTCACTGGAATGCAACGTTTAATCGGCAATATTGGCATGTACCATTCATTAAATGATGCTTTTATAAATACTGTGGGATACGACTTTATCGATTTTGAAATAAGATGGTATGAGCATACTGCTAATCGATACCGGTGGTTAATATTGTTAAATTTTGAACACATCCTTTGGATTTTGATGGGTTTACTGGCAATTCTGGCTATTATTACAGTTCAAATAAGGAACCGAAAAAAGCTCCGCCAATGGCAAATGGATGAGGAAAATGATTTACTTTATCCGGAATAAAAATTAAATCAAGCCAGAATCCCACTCTGTTTGTCGTTGGTGGATTAGCTATGTGCCGAGAAAATGCTTAGTAATTATTTAACCGATGTCCGAAATTACTTATAAATATCAAACGGTGATGCAAAATAGCAGGATTTGATATAAAGTGTTTCATCCCTTTATCTGCATCGCATGTAACAAAAACTCAAGAGGGTATTGTCATCTATGTATGTACCTAAAAACATTTTCCTTACAAAAGGTGTCGGAACGCATCCGGAAAAGCTGACCAGTTTTGAGCTCGCCTTGAGAGATGCTGGAATCGGCCCTTATAATCTGGTTTCCGTATCTAGTATCTACCCGGCAAACTGCAATTTAATTAATCGCAAAGAAGGTATCGGACAAATGACTCCGGGGCAGATTATTCATGTGGTCCTGAGTAAAAACCAGACCAATGAAAAAGGGCGTATGATTAGCGCTTCCATTGGCTTGGCTATTCCTAAAGACCCCGATGCTTATGGGTATTTAAGTGAACACCATGGATATGGACAGGATAAAGAAGAATCCGGAGAATATGCCGAAGATCTGGCCGCTGAGATGTTAGCGACTATACTGGGTGTAGAGTTTGATCCTGAACTCAGCTGGGATGAAAAACGTAATATTTGGCGTTTTTCGGATACAATCGTTAGAACTCAGAATATCACGGAAAGTGCCGTAGGAAGTGCTAAACGCCATTGGACAACCGTTTTAGCAGCAGCGGTTTTGTTACCCTGATGCAAATAAAACGAATGGAAATTTTAGCTAGCAAAAAACGATTTATAAAACGGGAATGCTTTGTGAAAAACTTTTTAGGTGTCGAATCTCGCTTTACATCTTATCAAAAATCATCTGCTGTTGTTTTACCCATTCCATTTGAAAAGACGACCAGTTACGGCAAAGGAACGGCTAAAGGACCGGATGCTATAATTGAGGCCTCCCAGTATGTGGAACTTTATGATGAAGAAACCAATACGGAACCTTACCGGAAGGGTATCCATACCATGGCAGATATGGACTGTGATGGTTCAACCGAGGTCATTTTTAGCAATATTACAGACGCAATATCGAAGCTCTTGAATGATAATAAATTTCCTGTCGGGATTGGTGGAGAACATGCCCTTACAGCACCGATTTTCCGGGCATTCAATAATCATTTTCAAAATCTGTCCATTTTGCAATTGGACGCCCACGCAGATTTACGATATTCCTATGAAGACAGCCACCATTCTCACGCTTCGGTTATGCGCAGAGTATTTGAAATGAATCCTAATTTAGTTCAGGTGGGTATGCGCGCGGTCTGCAAGAAAGAAGCGGATTTTATTCAAAATCACAATCTGCCTGTTTTTTTTGCTCACCATTTACACCATGATGGATTTCAACAACGAATTATTCAGGCATTACAAAAAAATGTTTACATTACTTTGGATGTGGATTATTTCGACCCATCGGTTATTCCGGCAACCGGGACGCCCGAGCCCGGGGGATTTCACTGGTATGAGACATTAAGTTTTTTGCAACGGGTCTTTATGCAGAAGCGGGTTGTGGGAGTTGATGTGGTTGAGCTCAGTCCGGCCGAGCACCAGCATCATGCCGATTTTACCATTTCCAAACTCATCTACAAGTTAATTGGCTACTACTATAAATGGGGAAACACATAATGAAGAAAGTTAAGTTTGTATTCGGAATTCATAATCATCAGCCGATAGGTAATTTCGATTTTGTTTTTGAAGATGCTTTTCAGCGTTCTTATCTTCCTTTTGTAGAAGTGCTTTATAAACACCCCAAAATACGGATTGCACTACATTTTACCGGTATATTATTGGACTGGATAGAAGACCACCATCCTGATTATTTTAATATGATCGATGAAATGGTAAAGCGCGGCCAGTTGGAAATGATGACCGGAGCCTATTACGAACCGATAATATCGGTAATTCCCAAGCTGGATCGGCTTGGACAAATCCAGCAATTATCCAATCGTGTCAATAACCTGTTTGGTTATCAACCCAAAGGCATGTGGCTGGCCGAGCGTATTTGGGAACCGCATTTACCGGAGACCCTATATGATGCAGGAATTAAATACTCGGTAATCGATGATACGCATTTTAAATATGCCGGTTTAACCGAAGAAGATCTGACCGGGTATTTCGAAACCGAAGAGTTGGGCAAAAAGACAGCTCTTTTTCCCATTAGTAAACTTTTACGATACACCATACCTTTTCAGAAACCCGAAGAAACAATTAAATATCTGAGAAAGATGGCCACCGAAGACGGTCAAAATGTAATCGTGTTTGCTGATGACGGTGAAAAGTTTGGGGTATGGCCGGAGACCTATAGACATGTTTATGAAAATAAATGGCTCAATAATTTCTTTACGGCCGTGGAAGAAAACCTGGATTGGATCGAAATGATCCATTTTAGTGAAGCACTGGATACAGTTTTACCC
>WJIP01000270.1 GCA_014730185.1 Caldithrix sp.
ACCTTCTCTAACGATCTTGAGTTTTTGTTGTGCTGTAAATCTTTTTACTGATCTGCGAGCCATGATTGTTCTCCTTTTTATTAGGATTAAATCATAGCACTATGGTCCTATTAAAATTCCAATTTTGACTGAACCAAAACAAAATGGTAAATACATAGTTTTTTCATAAAAGGTACCGACATTATTTACACGAATTCAAACCATCGTCAATTAATTAAGTGTTTCTAACCAATGCTTAAAACAAATAAAACATAATACTAATATAATCTTAACAAAAGCCCTTTACTTTCATCTTCTTTACGAGGCAAAAAAGTAGATAGCAAATAATTAAATGTATTTATTTTTAGGAGTTGTATAATAATGAAAAGCAGCATTCATGTAAAACTATTTCTTATGGCGTTTTTATCCCTTTTAATGAGTTTTAATACACTATTGGCGGATGCAGACGGAAGGGTGGCCGGTACCATAATAGATTCTGAAACAGGCGACCCACTAGTCGGTGCAAATATTTATCTGGAAAATACCTCACTGGGAGCGGCAACCGATTTAGAGGGTAATTATGCTATTTTACATGTACCTGCGGGTACCTATACCCTTACCGTATCCGTTGTCGGATATGCGCAAACGCAGGTGACGGATGTACGGGTTAATGCCGGAGAAACAACTAAAATTACTGTTACGGTTAAACCGGAAATTTTGACCACGGAGACGGTAGTCGTAGAAGCTAAGGCTCTTAAAAACACGGAAGCCGCCCTGTTGAAATCCCGGCAGAAAGCTTTGGGCATCAGTAATGCTATTAGCGCAGAGGCTATTTCAAGATCAGGAAGCGGGGATGCGGCGGAGGCCATGAAAAAAGTGACGGGAGCATCTGTTGTGGACGGCAAGTATGTTTATGTCAGAGGATTGGGGGAAAGGTACACGATCACCCAGTTAAACGGGGCAGAATTACCCAGTTCCGATCCGGACAAGAAATCGTTTCAGTTGGACTTAATTCCGTCTAATCTTCTTGATAATATAAAAACCACGAAATCCTTTACCCCCGATAAACCGGGTAATTTTACGGGAGGAGCCGTCGATATTGGCACAAAAACCTTTCCTGAAGCTTTTACAATGAAAATAAGTTACGGAAATTCTTACAACTCACAGACATCATTTCAGGATAATTTTATTGAATACAGGGGTGGAGACACGGATTGGTTAGGCTTTGATGATGGAACTCGAAAACTTCCTGACGCCCTGGCCCAGCCTAAGAATATTCCCTTAGCAGCAGCCGCGCGGTTTGATCCCGAAAAAGCGGTCGAATTGGACAAGTATTCCAATGCTTTCAATAACATAATGAACGTTCAGCAAGACCAGGTACCCGTTAACAGCTCATTATCGCTTTCACTTGGTGATCAGATTAGTATGGGTAAAGGGACCTCTTTTGGGTATCTGACAAGTTTAACGTACGATAGAAAGTTTTCTTTTTATGAAAATGGTAAAGTTGGCCGTTATCGACTAAACCAGACGGCGGAAACTTTGAATCCGCAACTTGTATTAAGTGACAGCAAGGGCCAGAAAGAAGCTACATTGGGTGCTTTGACGGACTTTTCCTTCAACCTGACGCCCGAACAGCGTATTGGTTTTAATATTTTTTACTCACACAGCGGCATATCCACCGCGCGCTACATGACCGGTTCCTGGCCCCAGGAAATCAGCGACGAAAATCGTCCTGTAACCAATCGCGTATTACGGTATATTGAGAGAGATGTGCAGTCGTATCAATTACGGGGTGAACATTTAATCTCAGTTTTATTTGATTCCAAAATCAACTGGTCAGCAAGCCTTGCTAAAACCAAACAAGATGAACCGGATCGCAGGCACCTTTTTAACATGACTACGCAAACCAATTCGGATACTTTTTACACCATTGTTGGGTCCAATTTTGACGATCCCGCCAGATACTGGCGTTTTCTGGATGATCAAAACAATACATATAAGATCGATTGGGAAATACCCTTTTCCAACTGGTCCGGTAAATCCAGCAAATTTAAATTTGGCTATAACCGCCAGGAGGCTAACCGCAGTTTTGAAGAACGCATTTTTGCCTGGCAAGTCGATAATCAAGTATTTAATGATGTCGGCGGTGATCCAACCGCCTTATTTGATGCCCAATACAACGGCATAATCAGTGTTGATTCGATCAATAATGAACCATTCCGTTACAATTTTGGTAATACCGTTTATGATTTTTCCAAACCGAAAAACAATTATTCGGGTGATAAAGTCATAGTTGCTTATTATGCTATGACCGAGTTACCCTTGTTTCAGGGATTGAAATTTGTTGGTGGAGCTAGGTTTGAACAGACTGAGATCGAAGTAAAAAGTGAGGATGAAAATCAGGAAAAGGGTTTTGTTACCAACGAAGATTGGCTTCCCTCCCTCAACTTAATATACAGCCTATCTGGTAATATGAATTTGCGATTGGCAGGTTCAAAAACGCTGGCTCGTCCTAATTTTAGAGAACTGGCACCGTACTCAACCCAGGAATTTGTAAATGATTATTTCTTTCGTGGTAATCCTGGATTGAAAAGGACGATTATCAGTAATCTGGATCTCAGATGGGAATGGTTCACGAAACCCGGGGAAATTCTGGCCGTTAGTGGTTTTTATAAAGAACTGAACGATCCCATTGAGTTAGCGTTTGCCACCGGTACAACGCAGTCGAATCCTATTGTTGAATATAAAAATGTGCCTAAGGCCCGCATAATGGGCGCAGAATTTGAATTGCGTTTAGGCCTCGGTACTCTTACCCCTTATTTAAGCAACTTTATGTTTGGTACAAATTTATCACTTGTTGACTCCAGGGTGGATATTTCCGATTCTGAACTAGCTATAAGACGCGGCATCGATCCTGAAGCTGAGGATACGCGCTCCTTGGCCGGGCAATCCGATTTGATTTGGAATGCGGATTTAATTTATCAAAATCCTACTTCCGGGACCACAGCTAGTTTATATTTCAATTATTTCAGTGAAAGGCTGTCCGTCGTATCCGCAAACATAACACCGGATGTATTTGAGCAACCGGCTCCGCAATTGGATTTAATATTATCTCAGCGGATTTTTGATGGTGTAAAGGCCAAGTTTTCCGTAAAGAATTTACTAAATTCTGAATATAAAGAGCTATACAATTTTTCAGGTAAGGAATATATCTATCAATCCTATACCAAGGGGATCACGTATTCTCTTAAGCTAAGTTATCAAATTTAAACCAAATACAAAACAGAGGGGAGGTTCATTTTTAGCAAAATTTTGAGCTGCTCAGTATAATGTGTGCCCGTTCTAAATAATTTTACACTTTTCTTTTAGGAGGTTTTATGAAGCTATTTGTTGCTATATTTTTAGCAATCATTTTTCCATTTATGCTCATGGCGGATGATATAACGGTTACTGATGACATAACGAGTAACACGTCCTGGACATCCGATAATGTTTACATTTTAGATGGTCTTATTTTTGTTGATAGCCTGAATACTTTAACCATTGAAGCAGGAACGATAATCAAAGGTTTACAGCAGTCCAATATAACCACCGGTGACGGTGCCAGTGCGCTTGTTGTTCGTCGCGGCGGTATGATTGATGCCGAAGGTACGGCTGAAAATCCGATTATTTTTACCAGCGAATTGGATGATGTATCAAACGCCAATGATCTTACAGAGACCGACCGCGGTTTATGGGGCGGGATTATCCTGCTGGGTAAAGCAACCACCAACCAGCCGACAACCGACAATCAGATCGAAGGGATTCCGCCCGAACTGAATGCCCTATACGGTGGTAATGATGATGCGGATAACTCG
>WJIP01000271.1 GCA_014730185.1 Caldithrix sp.
AAAGTCCATGTCCAGTTTGGTGTCCGGATATCGTCCTTCCAGACTCAATGAATCTTCCTGTTTATTTTCCTTATCTGTTGCTGGTTTGCCTTCTTTTAATTCTTTGACGGCCTGATCAAGGATTTTACAATATAAATCGAAACCTACGGTTTGTACAAATCCACTCTGTTCTTTGCCCAGTAAATTTCCTGCTCCCCTTATTTCCAGGTCTTTTAGAGCAACCTTGTATCCAGATCCCAAATCGGTAAAATCTTGAATGGCATGCAGACGTTTACGGGCAATTTCGGTAATTTTACTCATTGGTGGAACAAGCAAATAGGCGTAGGCCTGTGTTTTGGAACGACCGACCCGGCCCCTTAACTGGTACAGTTGGGCCAATCCGAATTTATGCGCCTGGTTTATAATAATCGTATTGACATTGGGGATATCCAGTCCGTTTTCGATGATCATTGATGAGACCAAAATGTCATATTTTTTATTCATAAAATCCAGCATTACTTTTTCCAGCTCCTTCTCCGGAAGCTGTCCGTGCCCGGCGGTAATCCGGGCCTCGGGAATAAGTTGCTGCAGTGTATCTCTTACCGCATTGATGGTTTCTACCCTGTTATGTACAAAATAAACCTGACCGCCTCTCTGTATTTCCCGCATGATAATTGAATACAACCAGGATTCATCCCAGTTAATGATTTCGGTGTGAATGGGCAGTCGATTGGTAGGAGCTGTATCGATATTGGATAAATCGCGTGATCCCATTAAGGCCATGTGCAATGTTCGGGGAATAGGGGTAGCTGTCATTGACAAGATGTCCACAGATAATCGATATTTTTTTAATTTTTCTTTATGTTTAACCCCAAACCGTTGTTCTTCATCGATAATTAGTAATCCCAAATCTTTAAACCGAATATCCTGGGAGAGCAGACGATGAGTACCAATCACTATATCCACGGTGCCATCGGCCATACCCTCGACGATTTCTTTCTGCTGCTTGGTCGATCGGAAACGGTTAAGCATTTCAATGTTAACGGGAAATTCCTGCATACGGTCCTTAAATGTTTCGAAATGCTGAAAAGCCAGAATGGTCGTTGGAACGAGAACTGCCGCCTGTTTACCGTTCATAATAGATTTGAAAGCTGCTCTGATGGCTACTTCTGTCTTACCGAATCCAACATCACCGCAAAGCAGACGATCCATGGGTTCTTCTTTTTCCATATCCCTCTTTATTGTGGCGATGGATTTCATCTGGTCATCCGTTTCTTCATAAATAAAAGAGGCTTCCAACTCTTTTTGCCAATGACCATCCGGTGCAAATTGAAATCCCTGATGCGCTTTGCGGGCGGCATATATACGAATGAGCTCGGCCGCTACCTTTTTAAGAGATTCTTTGGTTCTCTTTTTTGTGCGTTCCCATTCCGGTGATCCAAGTTTGGTTAATTTGGGTTTTCCACCTTCTTCGGAACTGTATTTTTGTACCCTGCTGAGATTATCGACGGTAACGTAAAGGGTATCATTATCCCTATAGACGATTTTTAGACAATCCTTTTTAATACTGCCGAATTCTATGGTTTCCAGGCCCAGAAACTGGCCGATTCCATAATCAATATGAACTACATAATCGTAAAGATTCAAGCTGCTTAATTGACGGAGATAGGCGCCGGATTTAAATCGTTTATATGTTTTACGGCGTTTGAATCGGTTAAAAATTTCGTGATCGGTCAATAATTCCAAATTTAGTTGATTGATTACAAATCCGTTATGCAGCGTACCTATCTGATACTGTATATTGAGCAAAATCTCTTCTTCCTCAATGATGTCCCGCAACCGCTCGGTTTGTTCTTTGTTCGCGGCCTGAACGATTAATTGTGTAGATTTATGGAGGGTCATCATTTTGCTAAGATACTGGATAAACAATTTAATGCTTCCATTAAACTGCGCCGGTGGTTTTACCTTAAAATCGATGTTTGTTCGGGACGAATTTTGAACAATATCCGTTACCATATGCGTGTGAGAGGCCAGCGTATTGTTCAACCGTTCCGGGGTAAAGAATAGCTCTTGCGGTTCGGATTCCGCAATATCCCAGGAGATGTTTTGCTGGTAAATGCGCTGAGCTTTCTGCAGATAGTTCTGCATCGTGTCATTCAGCACTTGAGTATCTTCGATAAATAAAATTGTTTCGGGAGGAATTAAATCATCGATGTGTACAATCTGGTCTTTATGATCCAGATTTGGAAGAATCGTGGCCTCTTCTATCTTTTGAACCGACCGCTGTGAGATTACATCGAATTGACGCAGCGATTCAATGTGATCCCCGAACAATTCAATCCGCACCGGTTCCTGCATATTCCATGTATAAATGTCGATAATACCACCACGCACACTAAACTGGCCCACTTCTTCCACAATAGAAGTACGTTCGAAACCGATTGTCGTGATGCGTTGCAAAAACTCATTAAAATGTAAGGAATTGCCTTGTTTTAAATAGAATTGATTATCTAGAAAATGTTCGGGACGGGGGAACGATTCCAGAATACCATCCGGTGCAGCAACGGTAATCCACTGATCGTTTTCGATAAAATTTTGCATGGCTTCGACGCGCATACTTACCAGGCTTGGATTGGGTTCGGCCTGATCATAGGGTTCAAAAGCGATGGCCTGCAGAAATGTTACTTTATCTTTCCCGATCAGTAGTTCGAGATCATCACGCATTCTTTCGGCAGAATCCACATCGTTGGCGATATATAATACGGGGCGGTTTAAACGCTCAAAAACGAAATCGGCAATAAATGCGCGAAATGATCCGGCAATGTTTATTATATGAATATTGTTTGTTCTGCTTAATTCATTTTGTAATTGATTAAAAGCAGTAAGGGTGAAAATGTTTTCTTTTAATTGCTGCATATTTTTTTAAGCACAGCTCAGGCATATTATTTATTGGTTTGAGAACCTTGATTACTTTGGATGTTGCGGTAAATAGTGTCGAGTTCTTTGTTGTATCGCCCATCCGGATAAGTTTTTTTCAGTTGCAGGTAATAGCGCTCGAAAACATCCTCCCGGCCTAATTTATGAAAAGACATTGCCGTCAGGAAGGCAACCGTTTCTTTATCGGAAAAATGCTCATCCTTTTCGATAATCGTTTCACACAAATTAACGGTTTTTAAATAGTCTTTTCGGTCGAAGGTAATGAAGGCTAAACCAAAGAGGGCAGCAGCTCTGCGCTTATCGTCCCCGGCGTTTTCAAGCATATCCTCAAAGGTTTTTTCACTTGCATCCAGTTGTTTTAGGTAATAGAGCGAAAATCCTTTGTAAAATAGAATGGTTTGCCAGTATTCACTGTCATTTTGATAAAAATAACTTTCCACATCCTGTAAGAGCGATTTTGCCCGACCATAAAATTGCACAAGAAAATAGA
>WJIP01000272.1 GCA_014730185.1 Caldithrix sp.
GCCAACATCATTAATGATATCTTTGATATTCATATCGACCGTATAAATAAACCGCGGCGTCCCTTACCCGCCGGAAAAGTTACAAAAATACAGGCCATTGCATTTTTTACTTTTTCTTATTTATTAGGATTGCTCTTTAGTGGTTTGTGTGATTTTAAGATGTTTTTGATTGCTTTAGCAACATCTATATTATTGGTGGGCTACAGTGCATACTTTAAACGTCGTGTGCTTATTGGCAATATTGTGGTTAGTGCAGCTACCGCCACCGCCTTTGTGTTTGGCGCCATGGCTGTGCATGCGTGGACATCGGGTATCATCCCAGCAGTATTCGCGTTCCTGTTTCATTTTGGTCGAGAAATTATAAAAGACATGCAAGATATCGAGGGAGATCTGGCTGGTGATGCCCGCACATTTCCTGGAAAATATGGTTTATGGCCGGCCATGATTTTGATTGATATTATTTTTCTGATATTGATAGTACTGACCATTTTACCTTATATTTTTAATGTTTACGGAATAACATATTTTTGGGTAGTCCTGCTGGGAGTGGATCTGGTTTTGTTGTTCATTGCGATTATGATATGGATTCAAAATGAAAACAAGCAACTCGGCCGCTGGAGTTTTATACTCAAAATCGATATGTTTGTGGGTTTAATCGCTCTTTATTTGGGGAATCAAAATGTTATGCTCATTAATTAACAATCTGGAAAAAATAGATGTCATTCTGGCTTCTTCATCTCCCCGTCGCTACGAACTACTACAATCGATAGGATTGGATTTCAGGGTAATTCCGGGGAATGTAGATGAATATGTTTCTACAGAAAGACATCCCAGCGATCTGGCTTTGTATAATGCCGAAAACAAAGGCGAGTTGATAGCCCGTAATCATCCAGGAGGGTTAGTCATCAGCGCAGACACAGTGGTAAGCCTCAACCAGCAAATTATGGGTAAACCACAGGATGAGTCAGCGGCATATCAAATGCTAAGAGCGCTAAGCGGACAAACCCACCAGGTTATCACTGCGTTTTGGTTGATTTTCAAACGATATGATAAGCGCGTGCACCAATACGTTGAAACCAGTGTCACATTCAGGGATTTAACCGATGATGAAATTTGGGCCTATATCAATACAGGCGAACCATTCGATAAAGCCGGCGGTTATGGTATTCAGGGTCAGGGTGCTTTGCTGGTTAAACGTATTGAAGGATGCTATAGTAATGTAGTAGGTTTTCCTTTAAGCCGATTTTTTATTACGCTTAATGATTTTTTATCCGGGCTTGCAATTGAATAGTTAAATAAAGGACAATGGGTTAAAATGGCAAAAGCATTATACATTGATGATGATTTGTATATGCATCGCCTGGTAAAACTGCTGTTTAAAGATCAGAACATTCAATTTGATTTTGTGGCCGAAGGACGATCAGCCTTAAAATATCTGATGGATAATCAGTATGATATTATTTTTACGGATATCCAGATGCCCGGCATAAGCGGAATCGAGTTGATTCAAAAAATTAGGGAAAAGCAGAGCTCCATCCCCATCGTTATTGTTTCTGCCTTTAAAGGAAAACTCAGCATAAGCGAGCTGGAATACCGAAATGATATTCGTATAATTGATAAACCGTTTACGCGAAAGCAAATCATGAGCGTGGCACAAGAATTATTAAAGTATTAAATGCGGATGCATTCAGTAAACAATGCCCGAACCAATACTTAGTTCCGCTTAAAATAAGACGAGTTAAGGTCAATCATTTATTCGCCGGGCGATATTTTTAACAATTCAATTGAAGAGCAATAATAGTTTTTTGTTGAGATAATATGATATTAAAGGTTCTGTGGTCTGACAATGTGTAAATTCACTATAACAATGCCATACAACAGTTATTGACCGACGTCTCGGAGCCGCAATACTGAGAACAGCGGGAATTAACCATTTAAATGGAAATATATTTAGCGATAGCCGGGTTGTTTTTGTCCTTCTTTTTTGCCGGTTCGGAATCGGCATTTACCAGCTTCACCAAATTGCGTCTGGAGGTCTGGAAAAGACAGGAAGTCAAGCTTGCCGAACAAGCCGTTAATTTTATTGAACATCCTGAAAAATTCTATTCCACCATTCTTATTGGTAATAATTTAGCCAATATTTTATGTTCCACGTATGCAACCATCGCCCTGATCATATACTTCAACGAATCGACTGCCTGGTTCATTGTTACATTGGCTATCCTGTTTTTTGGGGAGATTTTTCCTAAAACCCTTTTTCGCTTATTGGCTGATGCAATAGTTTTACCCGTATTGTTTATGGTTCATGTTTTTTATATCCTATTTTATCCGGTAATTAAGATACTTAACTATCTGATTGAGTATTTTTTTAAATTGCTGGGTATCAAACATCCATCACTCAATACATTTTATTCTCGCGAAGAACTGGAACTTTTGCTTAAGGATAGTCATGGGTACGGCGTCCTTGATTTTTTTGAACAGAAATATTTAAACAAATTACTGAGCTTTAATAAAGCAAAAGTTAGAGAAGCCATGATTCCCCGGACTGAGATTGTAGCGGTAGAAGCAACTACTTCACTAGATAATTTAAGGAATATTATGATAGAGTCGGGTAAAATGCGTATACCGGTGTACAAAAAAACACTGGATAATATAATCGGAGTAGTTTTTATTCATGATATGTTTTATAACGATATCACTCTCGAAAAATTAATTAAACCCATAACTATGGTTCCGGAAAACAAGAGTTGTGCGCACCTCTTGACGGAATTTAAAAATCAGAATATTTCCATTGCCATGGTATTGGATGAACACGGCGGTACAGCCGGTATGGTTACAACCGATGATCTGACCGAGATCGTTTTTGGACAATTTGAAGATACAGAAGTTTATATTCCCCAAATGCGGGCTTTAAATAATCATACATGGGTAGTTGATGCCCGGATAAATATCGATGAATTGAGTGAAGCAATACCTATCGTTTTCCCCAAAGGGGATTACGAAACCATGGCCGGATTTATTTTGCATAAAATAGGCTACATTCCCAACAGAAATGAAGCTTTTCAGTTTCATGAATTCAAGGTGGAAATTATAGATGTTGCTCCCAATAAAATTAATCTGGTTAAAATTATCAGACGTGAGGGTGATTAGAAACAGAATACCGAAATTGGTTGGAAAAGAGGTTGATTAAAATTTATGACAGAAAACCAATATTACACTGATGTTGCAATTGTAGGTGCCGGACCGGCCGGTAGCAGCACTTCCATTTTTTTATCAAAGGCGGGCATAAAACACAGTATTTTTGATCAGGCAGCTTTTCCCCGCGATAAAGTTTGCGGAGATGGATTGAGCGGTAAAGTTGTCAGCTATCTCAATCAAATGGATAAGGATTTTGTTAAAGAAATGGATGAAGAACAATCCTTCAGTCTGGATAGCTGGGGAGTACGTTTTGTATCACCGGGCGGATATCGTATGGATATACCTTATGTTAATCATGCCGAATCTCTGAATCATCCTCCGGGATTTGTGGTACGTCGCAGTAATTTTGATCATTTTCTGGTAAGTAAATTAGATCCTAAATATGCGGAGGCTCATTTCAATCATAAGCTCATCAATCTTCAGAGAGCAGATAAAGGGCTTGAACTAACATTTAGAAATGGTTCTCAATTGCTATCGGTAAAAACCAAAATGGTTGTGGGAGCTGAGGGCGACCGCTCTATGGTTGCTAAGAAACTGGCCAATTTTACTATGGGTGATAACCATTATTTAGCTGGTCTCCGAGTTTATTATCATAATATTGATAAGATGCTGCTGGGCAATTATATCGAGTTGCACTTTCATAAACAGACTTTACCGGGTTATTTCTGGATATTTCCATTATCAGATGGGTATGCTAATGTGGGCATTGCCATGCTTTCCAGACACATTAAGAAGAGGGGCATAAATCTTAAAAAACTGCTGAATGATCTGTTGCAGCAAAATGATGATCTGCGTTATCGTTTCAGGAATGCACAAGCCGTTAGTAAGATTTCGGGCTGGCGCCTGCCGCTGGGTTCCAGAAAACGAAAGATTTCAGGGGAACGGTTTGTACTTACAGGGGATGCCGGTTCATTAATCGATCCCTTCACCGGTGAAGGGATCGGTAATGCCATGCTGAGTGCGAAAGCTGCTTCTGAAATGATTCAGCAGGCTGTAATAAAAAATGATTTCTCGGCAAGTCTTCTTGCAGGGTATGATCAAAAGGTTTATGAGCACTTGTGGGATGAATTACGCGTCAGCAAAGCCATTCAAAAACTGGTACAATTTCCCTGGTTGTTTAATTGGGTGATTAAACGCGTCAGTAAACGACCCCAATTACAGAAAACATTTTCCTCCATGTTTAACGATATAGATTTGCGGGCTAAATTAAAGTCACCGGCATTTTATCTGCATTTACTCAAAAGCTGAAATAATGGTTTTTTTGATATCGTGAGTCGATGGTAAAATTCTTCAGGTTATTATTTTGTAGCTAAAGTAAAATCAATCCTGTTCATAAATGCAGAAGAACATAGTTTTATTTATGCAATCAATGAAGGGAGATCAGATTATGGAAAGGCATCGCAAATATCTGAAAATCTTATTTTTTATTGCAATTCCGCAGCTCGTTTGGTCCCAGGTGATTTTGAACGAAATATTGTTTGATGTGGATGGTGCTGACTATCACGAAGAATTTGTTGAAATCTATAACCTGTCTGAAGCAGCAACAAACCTGTCAGGTTGGGCAATCGCCGATAGCCAGAATATCGATGCAATAGTGGACGCTGGTGGAGAATTGATGCTTGCCGGTCATCAATATGCAGTTATATTGGATGGCAGTTATTTCGGTAATTCCGATGTTTATGACGATGTGATACCTGAAGAAGCGCTTATTGTGAAGATTGATGGTAACGCTTTTTTGAGAAGTGGCTTACCCAATTCCAAACCGGCAACCCTTTTTCTGATAAATGCCGATAGCACTGTGGTGCAAACCTATCGGTATACAATCGATAATGCTCCCGGCCATTCCGAGGAAAAACGATCTCTAACCGTCGATAATAGCCAGCAGAATTGGGGTAACAGTTTAGTAGCAGGGGGGACACCGGGCATGCGTAATTCTTTACTGCCGGATAAACTGGACTTGGGATTCTACCAGGAAAATATTCAGTACCATCCCACAGCCAATTTATTGACTGGACAAACCATATATCTGGAAACCGCTATTGAAAATGTTGGTTTGGAGCAGTATACAGGTCCACTTAGGTTTACAGTTTTCATTGATCGCGATCGGGATTCTGTGTTCAATAATCAGGATCAAATGGTTGTTGATTGGCAGAATGAGGTTAACATACAATCCGGTGATACGATTCAATTCAAAGGGCAATGGACCCCTGAAGAACCGGATAACTACTTGATTATTGCTGAAATTCAGGCCCCAAAAGATGAAAATGAAAGTAACGATCGATTGTATCTGCAGCTTCGAATATTTGAAGGCAGACAGACACTCATCATAAATGAGATCAATTTTTTAGGAGGCGGTGACCGAGCCGAGTGGATTGAGTTATACAACAAGGGCAGTCAGCCCGTGCAACTGGATCAATGGTCTATTTCGGACGGCAGGGATACGGCTCGTATCAATTTAACCCTGGCGATGTCACCCGATACCTATTTTGTAATCAGTGAAGATACCTTAAATACCAACCTATTAGATGTGGATACTTCAAATTTTTTCATAACATCGGATTTTCCCACACTTAATAACCAGTATGATATAATTTATTTATTAAACCCAGCCGGCGCCTGGATAGAACAGGTGGCTTATGAAGAGGATTGGCTGGAAGGAGAAACCTGGCGAATGCCTTCTCTGGAACGAATTTATATAAACGGAAATAGCCGTGAGCGCTCCAACTGGGGACCAAGTACGGCGGCACAGGGTAGTACCCCTACCCGTAAAAATTCGATTCAGCTGGAACAAAAACCCGTAACAACCCATCTTTCGGTTCATCCCAATCCCTTTTCACCGGACGGAGATGGTTATGAAGATCATACCCTTATAAGTCTGCAAATGCCGGCTGAAACAGCCCGGATGCAGGTAGAAATATTTGATATTCAGGGTCGAAAAGTCCGCACGCTATTGGATAACACGTTTACTGGTTCGCATGCCGAGGTGATTTGGAACGGCCGAGATGATAAAAATAAGGTGGTGGCTATGGGCATCTATATTATCTATGTGGAAGTTTTGGATGATAGCAACGGCATGCTTAAGCAACTCAAAGAATCTGTGGTTGTGGCCCGAAAATTATAATGAGGATTTGGGGACTACAAACGGATATTTTGTTTTAAATATTTTATGCAATGAATCATCAATAACATTGTCAATACATCCTGAAAAAGGTTTTGAGCCACTTGCAGCCTGCGAACGGATTGCGTCTACAGCACTGTAAAATGTTCTGAATCTTCGGTTCCGAAAAAACAACCACCTGTTCGTTGTAATAATATTTAAAAAGATGTATATATAAAATGGTATTGTATAAATACAATAAAATCAACATATAATATATCGCTCAAATGTGGGTTGTTGGTGTTGATTTTAATGGCACCCGGTTATTATATTGATATTCCAAATGCAGTAATAGTTGGAGGATATATTTAAAACCATTCATGATAAACCTCTAAAGAGAGGAGATGTTTATGTCAAATGCATATTTTAAGGTACCCCAACCGTATAATCAGCCAATTAATTCGTACGCGCCGGGTACACCGGAAAAAGAGGCAATAAAGAACAAACTTAAAGAGATGCGCTCCAAAGAGATTGAGGTCCCTTTAATCATTGGAGGCCAGGAAGTTAAAAGCGGTGATACGGGCAAACTCCATGTTCCTTACAATCATAACATCAGCCTTGGCACCTATCATAAAGCTGGCAAAAAAGAAGTTGATATGGCTATCGAAGCTGCCCTGGAAGCCCGAAAGGAATGGGCGGCTATGCCATGGGAACACCGTGCTTCTATTTTCTTAAAAGCGGCCGATCTGCTTGCCGGTCCATGGCGCTACACGGTTAATGCTGCAACAATGCTGGGACAGGGAAAAACGGTTCATCAATCAGAAATTGAAGCCATCATGGAATTGTGCGATTTTTGGCGGTATAATGTTTATTTTATGTCCAAAATTTTTGAAGATCAGCCTTATTCTCCGAGAGGCATCTGGAACCGTGTAGAATATCGCCCTCTGGAGGGTTACATTTTCGCGGTTACGCCTTTTAATTTTACGGCCATCGCCGGTAATTTACCAACCGCACCGGCTATGGTCGGAAATGTATCTCTCTGGAAACCCGCATCCAGTGCAATCTATTCCGCTTATTTCGTAATGAAAATTCTAATGGAAGCCGGATTGCCCGCGGGTGTCGTTAACTTTATACCGGGGAGTGGTGGCCAGGTAGGACGACCGGCTGTAATGAACCCCAATCTTGCAGGTGTCCATTTTACAGGATCGACCAGTACATTTCAGAATATGTGGAAAACCATTGGTGATAATATCAGTACTATGAAATACTATCCCCGGATTGTCGGCGAAACCGGCGGAAAAGACTATATTTTTGCTCATAACACCGCCGATGTTGATGCCATGGTTGTTGCCGCAATACGTGGTGCCTTTGAATATCAAGGACAAAAATGTTCGGCCGCATCGCGTATGTATATTCCTAAATCTATCTGGCCAGAATTTAAGGAAAAATATGTCAACGAGGTTCAAAAAATCAAAGTTGGCGACCCGGAGGATTTCACCAATTTCATGACAGCTGTAATCGACAAGGCAGCATTTGAAAGTATTACGGAATATATTGATTATGCCAAGGATTCCGATGAAGCCGAATTTATTACCGGTGGTGAATATGATGATTCCGAAGGTTTTTATATCCAGCCAACTACGATTGTCACGACCAATCCAAAATTTAAAACCATGGAAGAGGAAATTTTTGGCCCGGTTTTAACCATCTATGTGTATGATGATGAAAAGTTTGAAGAAACCCTGGACCTGTGTGATCAGACTTCCCCTTATGCCTTAACCGGAGCTATCTGGTCCCAGGAACGTAAAGTATTGGTGCACATGGAGCAAAAACTGAAAAATACCGCAGGCAACTTCTATATCAATGATAAGCCCACGGCCTCTATTGTTGGTCAGCAGCCCTTTGGCGGCGGACGAGCTTCGGGTACCAATGATAAAGCGGGTAGCTCCATGAACCTGTTACGCTGGATGACCGCAAGATCAATTAAAGAAACTGCTGTTCCACCAAAAGACTGGCGCTATCCATATATGGGTGAAGAATAAAGAAACAATCCAAGGGAGCCGCATGGCTCCCTTTTTTTTGGGCTAAGCATGCCTCTGCAAAGGCTCTCGCCAATAGGTCCCGAGAAATTTCGCACGCATTGTGCGTTCTGACACAAAATAATAATAATGATTTAAAAAACAGCAAGTTTAAAGTAATAGTCAAGAAGGTAAACAAAATTTAATCATCGCAGATACAGTTTTATATCATACTTTTTTTGAATACGCGTCTGCTCCATATCCGGAAATTTATCTTTTTTATTACTAAATAAGTTAAAATAAAACAACAGATTAAATGACTAATATTGTGTATATTAAAAGTTCAAACTTGCAATATTTAAAAAAATGTTTATATTAAATCTTGTGATTGATGATTGTCACATATAACAAAAGGAAAAATTCTTTATATTATGAATTTTTGTTTAAAATTCTGGTTTTTTTGACTTTTACTATCCAACGTGCCTAACTCATAGCATTATATACAATCGATTTTAAATATATTTTTTAGATTACATTTTTAGAACGGTAAGTTGAATCAACTTTGCGTGGAGGTGGTTATATTCTTTATTGAATTTAAGAAATTAACTCAATTATATCGTTTTATTTAAAAGGTTTAACTGTAATTCAAACAAATTAATGAATGTTTAATTTAATGGAAGAGGTACCAATGAAGACCCTAACTAAATTTTTTACTGGTTTACTTGCTGTAATGTTAATTGCTACACCAAATTTTCTGCAAGCCGGAGACGATGATGGATTCAAGTTTGGCGGGGCTGTTCGTTACAATATTATCCACACTAACTATGAAAGTGACGCCACCGCTTTAAGTACACAGATGACATGGGATACCTGGAGACTGAATATTGACGGTAGTACTGCTGGTGTTGATCTGAGTTTCGAATATCGTTTTTATCCCACATTTGGTACCCATTTTATCCATCACGGTTACTTAGGCTATAGTTTTTCTGAAGACGTATATGGTAAACTTGGTGTTTTTCAGAAACCGTTTGGAATTACAACCTATGCTTCCCATTCTTGGTGGTTCCAGGGACCCTATTATGTTGGTTTGGAAGATGACTATGATATGGGTCTGGGTTTTGATTTTAATCCTAATGAGCAACTGGAAGTACAGGTTGCCTATTATCGTCAGGCTGAGCCGGAAGGTCCGGTTTATGGCGGCGACGTAACTTTTGGTAACGCTGGAGCCGGAAGGTATTCTTATGATGTTGTACCGCAGGAAGGCGCCAGTGTACGTGAATTAAATACATTTAATGGCCGCGTAGCCTATAAACTGAATAATGATTGGGAAGTTGGCGGTTCTGTACAGTTTGGTCAATTGTACAATTCTGTACTGGAAGAAGCCGAATGGGCTACCGCATTTGCCGGACATTTAGTTGGTAATTTTTCCAACTTTAATCTAAAAACAGAATATATAATGTATAACTATGCTGCTAAAGGTGATAATGGCAACGATCTGGATATGATTTATATGGGCGCCTATGGCTTTCCTTATCCGGTTGCCACGGAAGCCGCACTTTATGTTGCAGGATTAGCTTACAGTATACCTGTCGATATCGGTCCGATTTCCAATATTCAACCGTATGTTGACTATACTTTAATCGATAAAACCAACGAAGATTTTTACGATACGCATCATTTGATTCCCGGCTTTTTGATTACGGCCGGCTCCATATATACTTATGTTGACTTAGCCATGGGTAAAAATCAACCTTGGTTAACCGATTCTTTCGGTCTGGGTTTAGGCCAGGGTGTTGAAGACCCGGATTGGAATACGCGCTTCAATATAAATATTGGTTACTATTTCTAAAAAGGATTTGAAATGAGTGTTATTGAAGTAAAAAATTTATATAAAATATTTGGCCCGAATCCATCTCGGGCCTATCCTTTACTTGAAAAAGGAAAGTCCAAAGAGGAAATTCTGGACGAGACGGGCAATACGGTTGGTATTAATAATGCTACTTTCTCCGTTGAAAAAAAAGAAACCTTTGTAGTTATGGGATTATCGGGAAGTGGTAAATCAACGGTTATCCGGTGTTTGAATCGTTTGATTGAGCCGACCAGTGGTCAGGTGGTGATTGACAATACCGATATCATGAAAATGAGCAAAGAAGAATTAATGCAAGCCCGGCGTCGCAAAATGTCAATGGTTTTTCAGCATTTTGCCCTTTTACCCCATCGTACGGTTTTGGGTAATGTGGAATATGGCCTGGAGGTTTCAGGCGAAGAGAAAAGTAAACGTCGCGAAAAAGCGATGAATGCTCTAGAAGTAGTCGGGTTAAAAGGCTATGAAAAACAATACCCTGATGAATTGAGTGGCGGTATGCAACAGAGGGTGGGATTAGCCCGTGCTCTGGCCAACGATCCGGAAATGTTGTTGATGGATGAGGCGTTCAGTGCTCTCGATCCGTTGATCCGGGCTCAAATGCAGGATGAATTGCTGGAATTGCAGGCTCGACTGCATAAAACCATTGTGTTCATCACTCATGATTTGGATGAAGCGCTTAAAATCGGTGATCGTATTGCAATAATGAAAGATGGATATATTGTGCAAATAGGAACTCCGGAAGAGATTTTAACCAAACCTGCGGATGAATATGTACGGGCCTTTGTACAAAATGTGGATCGTACAAAAGTGATCACGGCATCATCAATTATGAAGAAAGCCTTGACGGTAACCATTCCGAAAGAGGGGCCAAAGGTCGCTATTCGGCGAATGGAAAAAGCTGGTGTATCCACGATATATGTGATGGATACCAAACGAAACCTGAGAGGTATAGTGACTATTGATGACGCTATCCGCTTGTCAAAAGAGAACAATGATGATTTAAGTTCTGTGATCCAAGATGATATTTATACAACAACGCCGGATACATCCATCGGAAACCTGATGGGCGTCGCTATGGAAACGAAATACCCTCTGGCGGTCCAAAACGGTGAAGGACATCTCGTTGGTATTGTGGACAGGGCTTCAATTATGGCTGAAGTAAGCAGTGAACTGGGCGATCAGGAAGTTCCCACACCTCTGAGTAAGAACAATGGAGATGAACAAGCTGCCGTAAGAAAGGAGGGTGAACAATAATGGATAAGTTTTTCGATGTTGTTGATATAGGCGGATGGTTCGAAGTCATCATTAATTGGTTAACCGCTAATTTAGGTGGTCTTTTTGATACGATCCGAAACGTTGTGAGTGGAATTTTATTCGGACTCAATGAACTCCTTCTGTTTCCCCATCCTTTGATTCTCATTGTTCTATTCGCAGCACTGGCTTGGTGGATTGCGAAAAGAGGAGTTGGTATATTTACGCTCATTGGAATGTTTCTAGTATGGTATATGGGGTTTTGGGAAGTAACGATGGATACATTGGCTCTGGTTATAACGTCCGTTTTAATAGCATTGATGATAGGCCTACCGGTAGGTATCTGGGCCTCCAAAAATGATGTTGTGGAAAATGTAGTGCGCCCCATACTGGACTTTATGCAGACATTACCGGCATTCGTTTATCTGATTCCGGCGGTCTTGTTTTTCCAGTTAGGCGCTGTGCCGGGCGTTATTGCTACGCTTATTTTTTCCTTGCCTCCGGCTGTACGTTTGACTAATTTAGGAATACGGCAGGTGCCGAAAGAGATTAAGGAGGCAGCATTAGCATTCGGCTCAACACCATCCCAAATGTTATTTAAAGCTGAGTTACCGGTGGCATTGCCAACTATTATGGCTGGTGTCAATCAGACCATTATGCTTGCTTTGTCCATGGTTGTTATTGCCGGTATGATTGGTGCCGGTGGTCTTGGTAATGAAGTGTTGAAAGGAATTACACAGCTTAAAATCGGATTGGGATTTGAAAGCGGTATTTCAATTGTAATACTTGCTATTTTTCTGGACCGGATAACGCAAGCGTTGGCAGAAACCTCGTAATAAAGTACAACTAATTTAATTGTTAAACAAAATGAAGGAGTTATTTATGCGTAACAGTTTGTTATTCAAGCTATTTGCAGTTGCCCTGACTCTCACGTTTGTCGTGGCCTGTGGGCCGGCTCAACAAGAGACCAAAACGGCAGACCTGACTTATGTTAACTGGGCCGAAGGTGTGGCTTATACACACTTAGCAAAGGTGATTTTGGAAGATCAGATGGGTTATGAAGTAACCATTACAGCAGCAGATGTTGGCCCTGCTTACACTGCGGTAGCAACGGGTGATAAAGATGCGTACATGGAATGCTGGCCGGGCATCCACAAAGACTACCTCGATAAGTTTGAAGGTCAGCTGCTCGATCTCGGCACGGTGTATGAAGGCACAAAACTCGGACTTGCGGTTCCCACGTATGTCACGATCGACAAAGTGGCAGAGTTGAAGGGGAACGAAGATAAATTTGATGGTAAAATCACCGGGATTGATGCCGGTGCCGGAATCATGAAAACAACCGAAAATGAGTTGATTCCGCAGTACGATCTGGACATGAATCTGATGGCCTCCAGCGGGCCGGCGATGACGGCCGCGTTGAAGGACGCGATCGACAACGAAGAATGGATTGTCGTAACCTCGTGGAAACCGCACTGGATGTTCGGGCGATTTGACCTGAAGATACTGGAACAGTCTCCGGACAAGATGATCTGGGAAGAAGGAAATATACATATCATGGGGCGCACTAACATCGAGCAGGACAAGCCCGAGTTGGCTCAGTTCCTGAAGAACATGTTCTTCACGGACGCCGAGCTCTCCGATCTCATGCTCCAGGTCGAGCAGTCTGACGAAGACGTCGAGATCGTGGCCCGCCAGTGGATGACTGCGAATATGGACGTCATCAAAAGCTGGATACCAGAGAAATAGTTGTTGATGATCGAACGAATGCAGGCGCTGTGGTTTAATCCATAGCGCCTTTTTTTATTTATATGCCCCACATGAATTTGCTATTTTAGTTTGAGGATGTTTAACCGATTAAATTACATCGTCACCCGAATCATTGAGTGCAACCGCTACTAACATTACCGTTTAATGGGTAATGCATTGCCTGGTTTTGTAGAACTTTGACTCGTTTTCCTGCCTTTTAATGCTGCATCATTCGATAGGAATTGATATCACGTTGACGTAAAAATAAATATCATCGAACTCAAGTATTGTGTGATCACAACAAGGAGAGGGGATGATAGTACCTAAATATTTAAATTTTATGATATTAGAAATAAGTGTAATAAAAACAATATTTAACTTGGGCTTTGGAATAATTATAAGCAGGGATGTATATATAAAATATATCATTGTAAATTAATAAATAACAGTAATATAGGTGTATTAAAAAATCCCGCGTCGACTATTGCTTTTGGTGAATACCAGCACTAAATTAAAAGTGTATTTCAAATTTTAATAACAGTCATTGCTTAGTTGAGGAGGATGTATGCGTGATCGCAAAAAAATCATAATAATGGGGGCTGCTGGTCGTGATTTTCACAATTTTAATACATATTATCGAACTAATGATCAATACGAAGTGGTTGCGTTTACGGCCACCCAGATTCCGGATATTGAGGGAAGGAAATACCCGGCAGAACTAGCCGGAGTCCTTTATCAAGATGGTATTCAAATCCATCCCGAGTCCGAACTTACCCGCTTGATCAAAGATTATGATGTTGATGAAGTTGTATTCTCATACAGCGATGTACCTTATGATTATGTCATGAGTCGCTCTGCTCTGGTAAACGCGGCCGGTGCCGATTTCAAGTTAATGGGAACCAAAGCCACTCAACTGAAAAGCAATAAACCGGTTATTGCTGTATGTGCAGTAAGGACGGGCTGTGGTAAAAGCCAAACCACACGCCGAGTTGCACAATTATTGCAAAAGGCAGGAAAGAAAGTTGTTGCCATCCGGCATCCGATGCCTTACGGCGACCTAAATGCTCAAAAAGTACAGCGCTTTGCCGAATTATCCGATCTGGATAAACATAAATGCACCATAGAGGAACGTGAAGAATATGAACCGCATATTGTCTCCGGTACCGTTATTTATGCCGGTGTTGATTATGAAGCTATTTTGCGACATGCCGAACAGGAAGCGGATGTGATATTATGGGATGGTGGGAACAATGACCTTCCGTTTTACAAAACTGATTTACATATCACAGTAGCGGATCCTCATCGTCCAGGCGATGAATTATTCTACTATCCGGGAGAGGCAAATTTGAGAGCAGCCAATGTAATCCTGATTAATAAAATGGATACTGCGAATTCCGAAGATATATTGGCTGTAAGAGAAAGCATAGCTCAGGTTAATCCGGAGGCAGTGGTCATTGACGGTGCATCTCCAATTTTTGTTGATGAGTATGAACAGATTAAAGGTAAAAGAGTATTGGTTGTAGAAGATGGCCCGACGCTTACGCATGGCGAAATGGCTTACGGGGCCGGTGTTGTTGCAGCTGAAAAATTCGGTGCCAAAGACCTGGTCGACCCGCGTCCCTTTACTGTATCATCCATCACGGAAACCTTTGATAAATACCCGGAAATAGGCACTCTCTTACCGGCAATGGGTTATGGAGATGAACAGATTAAAGATCTGGAAACCACTATAAATAAAAGTGATGCTGATCTTGTGATCATTGGTACACCAATTGATTTACGAAAACTCGTTAAATTAAACAAACCAGCGGTTCGGGTTAGATATGAACTTCAGGAAATCGGCAAACCGGATTTACACGACGTATTAAAAAAATTCTTTTAAGGTTAAAAGAATGCAAAAACCGGGAGTTTTCGTTTGATGAACGGAAGCTCCTTTTTATTTTAGAAGGTTAATGACCATGCAAAAAAAGACAATTGTCGTTGCCCTTGGCGGTAACGCTATAACCCGGGAGTTCGAAGAGGGTAATATTAAAGAACAATTTGCTAATACAAGGCGTAGCCTGGAAAGTGTCATTGAGTTTTTGAAAGATGGACATAATCTGGTCATCACTCACGGTAATGGTCCACAGGTTGGTAACGCCCTCATACGTGTAGAAGAAAGCCGTCAATTAGTCCCTCCTTTGCCGTTAGGTGTCATTGTTGCCGATCTTGAAGGTGGTATGGGATATATGATTGAACAGTGCTTACAAAATAAAATGCATGATTTGGGTGTGCTAAGAAAAGTTGTAACATTGGTAACACAAGTTATTGTGGATAAAAATGATCCGGCTGTACAAGATCCTTCAAAATTTGTCGGGCCTTTTTTCAAAAAAGAAGATGTACGGGAACTTGAAGAAAAACGTGGATGGGCGGTAAAGGAAGATAAGGGCAGGGGATATCGAAGAGTTGTTTCTTCTCCGATCCCTGTAAAAATTGTTCCTGGTGAAATCATAAAATCGCTTGTAAATCAGGGAGTTGTAGTAGTTGCCGCAGGAGGCGGCGGTATCCCTGTGTATGTTGATGATCGTGGATGGCTGGAAGGCATTGATGGTGTTATTGATAAAGATCTCGCCTCCGCTGTATTAGCAAACGATGTTGCTGCCGAAACATTATTAATCGTAACCGGTGTAGATAAAGTCGCTTTACATTATGGAACGCCGGAACAAACAAATTTGGATACAATGACCATTGAAGAGGCTGAAATGTATCTGAACCAGGGGCATTTCCCCAAAGGAAGTATGGGGCCTAAAATTCAGGCAGCAATCAATTTTATCAAAGGCGGAGGGGAAGAAGTTATCATTACTTCTATAGAAAACGCTGCCAGTGCCTTTAAAGGCAAGGCCGGTACCCGTATTGTGAAAAAATAATATGCTCCTGTTCTTGGTGTTTACACTTTTTTGAAAAATGCTTATATTAAATCTTTAAATGAAAAATAAACTCATGTTTATCATTTGTATGATGAATGGTTTTGGGTTGTAAAAAAAAGACATTGATTCTTACTTATTAATCGATTTTGCCGGGAGTGCCCTATGAAGATTCACGAATACCAAGCAAAAGAAATTCTGAAACAATATAACGTACCCGTTCCGGAAGGCTATGTGGCATTTAGCGTAGAGGAGGCCGTTCAAAATGCGGCCAAATTAAAAACTGATGTTGCTGTAATCAAAGCTCAAATACACGCCGGAGGCAGGGGCAAAGGGGGCGGCGTTAAAATTGCTAAAAATACGGATGAAGTGCACCGATATGCTGAACAAATGATGAATATGAATTTGGTCACACATCAAACCGGGCCAGAAGGTAAAGAAGTAAAAAAAATGTTGATAGAACAGGGCGTGGATATTGAACAGGAACTGTATTTAGGGGTTGTATTGGATCGTACCGTATCGAAGTTAGTCCTAATGGCCAGTACAGAAGGCGGTGTTGAAATCGAAAAAGTTGCAGCAGAAACCCCGTCAAAAATATTAAAAGAGTGGGTGGATCCCGGTCTGGGCTTACAGCCTTATCAAGCTCGTAATCTAGCTTTTGGTTTGGGGTTAAAGGGAAAACAAGTATCGAATGCCGTCAAATTCATGATGTCCTTATTCAACGCATTTACAGCTAATGATTGCTCACTGGCCGAGATTAATCCACTCGTTGTTACTAAAGAAGGCGAAGTACTGGCCCTGGACGCAAAAATAAATTTTGATGACAGCGCTCTATATCGCCATCCGCAACTTGCAGAATTGCGGGATTTGGATGAAGAAGAACCTCTGGAAGTGGAAGCATCCAAATACAACCTGAATTATATCAAATTAGATGGTAATGTGGGATGTATGGTCAATGGTGCGGGACTGGCAATGGCCACCATGGATATCATCAAATTAGCCGGAGGAGAACCGGCCAATTTTTTAGATGTGGGCGGTGGTGCCAACGTGGATACAGTGCGCAATGGTTTCAAAATAATTCTGGCCGATAAAAATGTGAAGGCCATTTTGATTAATATCTTTGGGGGAATTGTGCGATGTGATCGGGTTGCAAAAGGCGTTATAGAAGCTGTAAAATCCATTGATGTGCACGTGCCTATTGTAATACGATTGGAGGGCACCAATGCTGAAGAAGCAAGTGAAATACTACAAAATTCCGAATTAAATTTTAATGTTGCTTCGGGTTTGCAGGACGCCGCTGAGAAGGTTGTCAATGCGTTAACTGAAAATTAAATCCTTAATGGGTACAGGGAGCACAACATGAGTATATTATTAACGGGAGATTCTAAAATTTTAGTGCAGGGTATAACCGGGTCCGAAGGATCATTTCATACAAAACAAATGCTGGATTATAACAGCAAAGTAGTTGCCGGAGTTACGCCGGGAAAAGGCGGGCAGAAATTTGATGATCAAATCCCTGTATTCAACACCGTGAAGGAAGCCGTTGAAACCACACAAGCAAATGCTTCGGTAATTTTTGTACCTCCGTCCTTCGCGGCAGATGCTATCATCGAAGCGGCTGATAGCGGAATAGAATTGGTAGTGTGCATAACCGAAGGTATTCCGGCTTTGGATATGGTGCGGGTGTACGACTTTTTAAAGAATACCTCAACCCATTTAATAGGACCGAATTGTCCGGGAGTCATTTCTCCGGGAATCGGTAAAATGGGAATAATGCCCGGATTCATTCACACCAAAGGAAGGGTGGGTGTTATAAGTCGGTCCGGTACTTTAACTTATGAGGCCGTGGGGCAATTGACGAAGCGCGGTATCGGTCAGTCTACGGGTATTGGAATCGGGGGTGACCCGGTAATCGGCACCCGTTTTGTTGATGCGCTCAAATTATTCAAAGATGATGATGAAACCGATGCGGTTGTCATCATAGGTGAAATCGGCGGAACAGCTGAAGAGGAAGCTGCAGCCTGGATAAAAAATCATTTCAATAAACCGGTAATCGGATTTATTGCCGGACAGACGGCGCCTCCCGGAAGAAGGATGGGGCATGCCGGTGCGATTATTAGTGGCGGAAAAGGCACCGCTTCTGAAAAAATGAAAGCGCTGGAGGCGGCCGGCATTCATGTGTGCAAGAGTCCGGCCGAGATCGGTTCAACCACGCAGAAGGTTTTGGGATAGTTCAAATCCAAACGGAATCGCTACCAGGCATGTCGGTCAATTTTTCTGATGCAGATACAATCTGGACATAGAATTTCAGCAGAATATTGTTGTTGAACAACCCTGTAAAATATAAACCGGCTGCGGAGTCACTAAACTGTGATTTCAGGAGCCGGTTTTTTTATAGACTACACTGAGTCATTATCTATCGCATTGGAGAGCTTTCCGTAATATTGCAGTCCGGTTTTTTATAATGTCAGACCCACCGAAAGAATAGTCAATTCAAGATTTGTTCCGTTATCTGGCCCGATTCCGTAACCAATTTCAAATGCCGATGCCACCCCGAATGCGCTTTCAAAGCGCAGGGGAGCGATGCGTAGTCCGGCATTCCAAACCGGGATCGCCGGCCGTCGGCCATCTTCAGAGAGCACTTCCGTACGCTGACCGAAAAGCAGGCCGAACGTGCCGTAAACCGCAGGATTCCATTTCCCGGATTTCTGATAACCCAGGGCAAATCGCATCGGGACGCTGTTACCATTACCCCAGAGCACGCCAATGTCTATCTGCCCGATGAAATTCTCATTCCAGGTTATATTGACGCCCGTAGCCGGACCGATACCGTCCGCGGTTACCCGGTCCGATGCATAGTACATGGCCGTTTGCTGCAGAACGGGCGTCCATTGAATTTCCGAACGGGCCTGTAAAGATATTGTCGCAATGAACAGGAAAAATAAAATCTTTCTAATCATTATAGCACCTCCGCAAAAAGAGCCACAGCCGCTGCCAGTGCTTTTGTATTTGCGGCCAGAAAATCCGGATTGAGTGTCTCAGGCAGATCCGTGGCTTTGTGATAGTTTTTGTTTCTGAAATTTCCCGTGTCAGTTAAAAGCAATGCCGGGATACCCTGATACCAGAGCAGTCCGTGATCACTGCGCATGAATGCGGAAGCGAGAAAGTAGCTGCCGTCACCAGGGGCAATTAAGCCAACTAAATTCGCTTTTCCCGAGGAATTACCCAGCGCAATCATTTCTTCGGTCATTTCCGCCGAATCATTGTTTCCGACAACCAGTAAAAAGTCACCGGTGTCCGGCAGTTTAACGCCCATCACATCATCCTGACTGTCGGGTTCGTCAGTCGCATAACCAATCATATCCATGACGATAGCCATGTAAACATCATCAGCGTATCCCGCTTCGACATAGCGCGTGCTGCCTATTGCACCGAATTCTTCCAGGTCAAAAGACACAAAACGAATCGTGCGGGCAAAATTATGATTGCGCACGGCACGCGCCGTTTCGAGCATTGCCGCTATGGCCGAACCATTGTCATCGGCCGCGGCGTAAAATCCATCCAGATGGCTGCCAACGAGAACAACTTCTTCCGGACGCGTTGTCCCCGGCCATTCCACGACAACGTTATAGGTCGTCTGTCCGTTTTTGGTAAGCACTATCGTATCCGGCTGATAGCCCATGGATTTAAAACCCTGTGATATGATTCCAACTGCCGCGTTCCGGGTCAGATGATCGGAAGGAAATAGATCTTTCGAACTGAATCCTTCATTATCAACCGGCGTGTCGTTCAGTCGGGCGCTGGCAAGTTGTTCGACCCATGGCATTAAATTCGTGGTTTGCACATCATCGGCAACCCTGGCAGCCTGATCAAAATTGTCTGTGTCCGGTCCGTTTGGCGTGCATGCCATCATTAAAATCATTAAAGTAACTACTGTGATTAAATATAACTTTTTCATATCTGAACTCCCTATAATACTTTTCCCAGCGAAATGAGTACCAGTTGCAGCCGCATGGTGCGCCCGATGTACCCCAAATGGGTGCCAATATTGATCTCAACCAGACTCAGACGCCATTTATCTTTTAATTTGAATGAAAGCGGGGCAGCATGAACGGCGGCATAGAACGGAGATATATCTTTTTCCATGGCCGTCCGTGTTTCACGCAGCAGTTTGTCACCCTCATCGAAACGGGCGCGTGCTGTGATACCAAATTCCAGTCCGACATTTGGGCGCCAGTATCCGATTTCAGGTGCGATCAGCATTCGTAGAAAACCTTCCGGCTTCACGGGATTTAATCCCAGTCGGGCGCCGGTTTGCCACATCAGCCGGTCGGCCAACGGTTCGCCAACCATGGTCTCAAGAGCGGTACCCGGTTGAAAGGAATAGACCGACTGATACAGTATGGTTGAAAAGCCGGTGTTCACTTCAAGATCACCGTCCCTTGCAATAAGCGGACAGCTTAATACGGCAATCAATCCGATAATTAATAAATTCTTCATTGAACATCCTTTTATTATGTGATACATGAATGACCTACCTTAATTAATTATTGTTACTTTCCGGCGGCAATGTGCAGAATTTTGTCATATTCCAGCGGACTGAACCATTTATAGGATTGATCCTCGATGGTGTTCTGTGAACCGTTGATTAGTGCGGCGATGGTTATGTCTGCGTTTTCAATATGATAGAGATGCGCTGAATATCCGACCGCCGTACCGGAGTGACCGTAAATATTGCCGTAGCGCGGATGCTTTTCCAGAATTATTCCGCTTCCGTAGTAATCGGTACCCCGTTCGCTTTCACCATGCGTGTTCACCGTTCTAATCAATTCGGCTTTAAGGTTCTCATTCAAAAATGAAGATAAAAACAGGGCGTCGATGAAGTCAGCCAGGTCATATACGGTTGAAATAACACCACCGTCAAAGTGAAACCGTTCAAGGTCGGTTTCGGTCACGTCGGTTAACCGTCCGTCGGTAAACAGATCGGCGTAGCCGCGCGCCAGTCCTTTGGGCAAGGCTGCACTTGGATTATAGGTTGTGCTTCTCAGATTAAGCGGTTTAATAATCAGTGAATCCATTAAGGTGCGACTGTCAACCCCGGTAATGTTTTCAGCAATCATCTCCAGCAGAAGAAAATTACTGTTTGAATAATGCCAGGAAGTCCCGGCGGCAAATTCAGCATCTTGATCGAAGGCATATTCGATAAGTTTTTCTTTGGGTTGGTAGTCATAATCATAACTGCCGTAGGCTTCCATAATTAATGATGGTGATCCCAGGTAGTTGTTAATACCGCTGGTATGATTAAGCAGTTGCCGGATGGTGCAGGTTTCAGCGTTGGCAACTTTTGATACCACCTTTTCCGGCAGATATGGCTTTGCCGCGGCATCCAGAGCAATGCCATGGGATGCACAAACTTTAAGTAATACAGCACCGGCAAACATCTTAGTAACGCTGCCCACACGACTGATCGTATTCGGCTGCCAGCGTACATCACCGGCGATATCGGTGTAACCGGCTGCGCCTACCCAGGTGCCATCATCCGGCGTGCGAATAAGCAGAACGGCGCCGGGCAGTCCTTCGGCCACTGCACTATCCAAATAGGCCTGAAATTCTGCACGATGGGGATGAGTTTGACTTTGATCCGCATAACTGATTGGATTATCATACCAGTCCGCCGGCTGTGTGGGCGGATCATAAGTACAAGCGGCAAGCATTATTGCTGTTAAATATAAAAATATCTTTCTCATGATTAACCTCCGATCATCCAGTTAATTGATAAACCTAATTGTGTGTAGCTCCAGGGATTGGGATCATCACCGCCATAGAGTGGCACATCGAGCTGCCAGGCAAAGCGCAGGGCCGGTATTAATCCCGCGCTTCTTAAAATGGGCGGTGCGTATCCAATTGAGAGATCGAGCGGGGTAATCTGCAGATAACTGCGGCCGGTGTCCGTTTTTTGTTTGTAGCGTCCGTTTTCCAGTTCAAAATTATTATTTCCTGTAAAAATGCGCTCGTAATCCAGACGCAAGGCAAAAGCCGCATAAAAACCCGATTGACTATTCCAGACGCCTTCGATACCGGTGCCGATTGTTACCGCCCAAAAAAGCTGATCAAACCGGGTGTACCCGGCCTGAAGCGTGCCCGCTCCTCTGAGCGACCGGCTTCCAAGTAAACTATGATGATGGCTAAGCTGATATCCGGGATTCATTGGAGCGCGTACAAAACGATCTCCAGGCGGTAGGGCGCGTGATTGGTGAAAGATATCTAGGGACCACCAACTATTATTTGCCGGCGCAAACGAAAAATTTTTGGCATTGCCGGCGCCCCACATCATTAAAATTAAAAGTACAGCAATTGTTTTTCTCATTGTAACCTCCGTTTTTATCTGATTAGTTGTGTTTTTATTTAACAGTCACGGCTTAATATGCCGGGAAAAATGAGTTATAAAAAAAATAACATGATGAATGAAAGAATCGCCGGAACCAGCCTGTGCAAGATGCGAATGAAGACATAACGGGTGGATAAATAAGGCTATTCATGAATTTATCCGGCAGGAATCGCATTTATCTGCGGAAATGCGTATTCATCACTGAAAATCACATATTCGTCCGATTATATTTAAAAATGGTAAAATGAGTATCTATATTTTCTGCCGGAATCGAAAAAGTGATGGCGTTTAGTCGAACGGTTCGTCCGGATACTATTATGTCGCTAAATGCTGATTAACAAAACTTTATGAAAATCAATTCATTGCAGAATGAATGAAAAAAGTAGCTCCGGGCAGATTAATTCATTAAAATAGTAATTTAAAAAAAACACTTATGATGGATATGAAAAAGAAAATACTCAATACTCTTTTCATAATCACGGGCGCCGCGTTATTACAATTTATACTGATTGCTTACAAACATTACGTCGGTTACGTGATTATTCACAGCAGCGGCCAGTTTTTCAGGACACTTTTTATTGGTACGTCGCTCAGTGCAATTATCATCGCGTTGGTAGTATACCTTGATGATAAAATTATTCGTTTACTTTCTAAAAAAATATCCTGGCAAAAATCTTTTTTCATACGTCTGCCGGTTGAAATTTTGACGGCTCTCACGATCGGTGCTGTTTTCGGGGTACTTTTTACGCTTGTATCGGAATTACTTTTTGGATACAAGGAACCGCTCGGTGAGGTGTTTATCAGTAATATTCTGATCGCGGCAATTGTTAATTTGACCGTCGTCGGTATTTTAGAAGCTATGGAATTTTTCAGAGAAAGTCAGCAAAGTCAACTCAAAGCGGAAAAACTGGAGCGGGAAAATCTCAAACTGCGTTTTGAGATGCTAAAAAAACAACTCGATCCGCATTTTTTGTTCAACAGCCTGAACATCCTGTCATCGCTGATTGCGAAGGATAAGAAAAAATCTCAGCGATTTATTGATGCTTTTGCCGCCGTTTACCGCTACACACTGGATGTTATCGATAAACCCGTGGTTTCCGTGGCTGAGGAATTAAACTTTGCGCATGATTATTTGTTTTTACAGAAACTGCGTTTTGAAAATGCATTTACTTTTGAAATCAATATTGATAATGCCTGCCGCGAAAGGTTTTTGCCGCCGCTCACCTTGCAGACTTTACTGGAAAATGCGCTGAAACATAATGTTGCCAACGTTGAACGGCCTCTGCATATTCGAATCTTTTCCGATAATGATCCGGAAACCATCATGGTTAGCAACAATCTGCAAAATAAAGTCAAGATGAAATACAGCAGCGGTATCGGACTGGAAAATTTAAAAAATCGATACAAACTGATATCGGATTCGCTGCCGGATTTCATTGAAACCGGGCAGGAATATATCGTACAACTACCATTAATCAGGGCGGAATAATGTTAAAAGTTGCAATTATAGAAGATGAAGTTCTGGCTGCGGAACGGCTTGAACAGATGGTCAGGGAAATCAGGCCGGATGCGCAAATTGTAGTAAAACTGCAATCTGTAGCTGATTCGGTCAAATGGCTGAAAAATAATTCAGCGGATCTGATTTTTCTTGATATTCAGTTATCCGACGGGATCGGTTTTTCGATTTTCGAGGAAATTAAAAAAGACATCCCGGTCATTTTCACAACGGCGTACGATCAATACGCCATCCGGGCATTCAAATTAAACAGCATCGATTATCTGCTGAAGCCGATACGTTTAGGCGAACTGCAGGAGAGTCTGAATAAGTTTCAAAATCTCAGTTTTAGCAGTCAACCTGATTTTGATCAGTTGTTAAGTATGCTGCGCAGCGGGGAAGCCAGCTATAAAAAGCGGTTCCTGGTGCGATACGGACAAATTCTGCAAAAAGTTGAAGTGGATGATGTGGCCTATTTTTATGCTTTTGAAAAGAATGTGTTCTTATCGACGTTTAAGGGAGAACATCTGGCCATTGACTACACACTCGATAAATTACAGGATGTGCTCGATCCACTCAGCTTTTTTCGTATCAACCGAAAAATGATCATCAACATAAGGGCGATTAAAAAAATGTATGCCTACTCCCGATCACGAATTAAACTGGAATTAACACCGCCGGAACCGAAAAAAGTCGAAGCACTGGTCAGCATTGAGCGTACATCGGATTTCAAATCGTGGATTGATGAATAAACAGAAAACAATGATTTACATCATTCCCGTTATTATCCTCAACATTCAATTGACCAGGTTGATTGTTTCTTTTGAATACGGACAAATTCCTGCAAATGGCCCGAGTCAGCCTGAATTCGTTTCCTCATAATTCTGAATCGATGTACATCTTCGCCTGATCGATCAGGTTCTACTTATCGTTAATTTAGTAAAAAAATTTCATGAAAAATTTGTTTCCAATGTGCAGAATTAGTTAAATTTCAGCTTAAAATTCATTGAAAAAGGAGCTTCATGGTGGAACGTACGTTAGCGATACTTAAACCGGATTGTGTAAGAAAAAATCTTATAGGTAAAGTAATTGACCAATTATTAAATGCCGGATTTCAGGTTACAGGCATGAAAATGTTAAAACTCAGCAAGGCATCGGCAGGCCAGTTTTATCTTGTACATAAAGAACGGCCTTTTTATAGCGATCTGATTGCTTTCATGACCGAGAACCGGGTCGTGGCCCTGGCTTTGGAAAAAGATAATGCAGTAAAAGCACTGCGCAAGACAATCGGCGCCACCGATCCCGCAGAAGCGGAAGAAAATACCGTGCGCAAACTCTATGCGGACAGCAAGCAGCATAATATTATCCATGCGTCCGACTCCCCTGAGAATGCGAAAATTGAACTGGATTTTTTCTTCTCTGATCGGGAATTGATCGATAACATTTCTTAATAAATCCGGATCAGATAAAAGTAGGAGTGATATGATGGCTGAAAATGAAAAAAATATAATGGATATAGAAATATTGAAGCAACAGTCGGAACTGTCAGGTGCTGATGATACTGAGATGATAAAAAAAGTGGCTGTTTTTGGTGCCGGTACCATGGGACGGGGGATATCCCAACTTATTGCTTCAAAGGGAATGGAAGTGATCGTTATTGAGCGAAATGATGATATTGCCAATGCCATGTCTCAGGAGTTGGAAAAAACCATTGATGCGGAAATATCACGATGGACGATGACCGAGAGCGAAAAACGGGCCATTCTCAGTCGTATTAAATTTACGAGCGACATGGAAAAAGCGGCTTTTGGTGATTTAGTTATTGAAGCAATCAATGAAGATTTGGCCGGTAAACAAAAATTGTTGAAAAAACTGGATGAAATTTGCGAGCCCGAAACTATTTTTATTACCAATACGGCGGCATTAAGTATTACCGAAATAGCTTCCTATACCGAACGTCAGGATAAAGTTATCGGTATGCATTTTTTAAATCCGGTACCTAAAATTCCACTGGTGGAGATTGTTCGCGGTTTAAAAACCTCCGATGAAACCTATCGTTTTATTCGCAGTTTTGCAGAAACGCTGGATAAAACTGCCGTGGAAGTATTCGAATATCCCGGATATATTACCACCCGGGTAATTGTACCTATGATTAACGAAGCCATCCATATTCTAATGGAAGGGGTCGCTTCTGCAGAGCATATTGACACTGCAATGAAATTAGGCTATAATTTCCCCAAAGGACCCCTGGCCCTGGCTGATCAAATTGGTCTTGATGAACTGATGACGTGGATGGGTACATTATTCCGGGAGCTGGGTGAAGCGAAGTATCGTCCCTGTCCGTTGTTACGTAAACTAGTCCGTGCGGGACATTTGGGACGCAAAACAGGCAAAGGATTTTTTGAATATAATAATTCTTAATGGAAGAAAGTTAAACTCATGATAGTACTTGTACTGAATACGGGTAGTTCATCCGTTAAATATCAGGTTATAAATCCCGAACAGGAAAAAATACTGGCCAAAGGTGTTGTTGAACGCATCGGTATGTCTGGCGCTATTCTTACCCACAAACCCCATGATCGTGATGAAGTAAGATTATCCGGAGAAATTCTGGATCATAAAATGGCTATTGAATATGTGTTGAGTATTCTGTTGAGTAAGAATCACGGTGTTATTAAATCCAAAGGCGAAATTGATGCTGTGGGACACCGTGTTGTCCACGGTGGGGAAGAGTTCAGCGGTTCTGTGCTCATCAATGAAGAAGTGATGAAGGAAATGCGTCGTTGTATCGATTATGCTCCGTTACATAATCCGCCCAATCTAAAAGGTATCAATGCTGCCCAACAATTACTTCCGGATGCACCGCAGGTAGGTGTTTTCGACACGGCATTCCATCAGAGTATGCCTAAGCATGCTTACATATACGGCTTACCCTACGCCATTTATAAGAGACACGGTATACGACGTTACGGTTTCCATGGGACATCTCACCGCTTTGTATCGATGCGGGCAGCTCAGATGTTAGATCAGCCCCTGGATAACTTGAAAATGATTACCTGTCATCTGGGTAATGGTGCATCGGTGGCCGCCATCCGCGAAGGTAAATCCATTGACACCTCTATGGGATTTACCCCCCTTGAGGGTTTATTGATGGGCACTCGAAGTGGAGATATGGATCCGGCGGTAATTCTTTCCATAATGAACAAGGAAGAATTAACTTTGAATGAAGCGACAACATTGCTCAATAAACATAGCGGTTTGATTGGTGTTAGTGGTTTGAGTAGCGATATGCGGGAAATTGAAGATGAGTATGAGGAAAGTAAAAGGGCGCGATTAGCGCACGATATCTTTACCTATCGCTTGAAAAAATATATCGGTGCCTATGCGGCGGCAATGGATGGTTTGGATGTGGTCGTATTCACTGGTGGAATTGGAGAAAATTCACCCCTGGTACGTAAACATGCATTGCAGGGCTTAAACTTTATGGGCGTTCAGATGGATGAACATAAAAACGAAGAGCAGACAAAAGAGGAAAGGATTGTAAGTAAGGATCAAGCGAAAGTTACCTGCATGGTTATTCCAACCAATGAAGAATTGGTAATTGCAATGGATACTATGGAAATCGTTAAAAATGGCAAAGAAACATAAAGATGCTTTTCTGCGTTAAATGCAAAAATATGATAAAGCACCTTGTATCTGCGAAGACGAATTGAATTTATTTTTGTAAGAAATTTTTACCAATTGAATGGTTGAACCATTGCTTTAACTTAAAAAAAATTAACATCTCATTGAGTTTCAGGACCAACGAAATTACCCCCCAAAAATTTATTTATGTTGAATTAATGGGCTCTTTTTTTTATATTACAAGATTTAATTATGAAAATTAATATTCAAAATATTGAGAATAATTTTCTTGAAGTAACCGAGGAAATTAGATCGGATTTTCTGAATGAGGAAATCCATCCGTTTTATCCGGAAAATCTGACTGTGCATGTGATTGTTGATAAGTTTGACAACGACTATCGGGTAGATATCGATGTTCAGACCAATGCACATTATGAATGCCATCGTTGTCTTAATGCCTTTGAGCAACCATTTCATGAGAGTATAAGGCAGTTGTATCAGGCCGGATCCGGTCAGTTAAGCGAAGGTGATGATGAGGTTATTGAAATTCCGGCTAATGCAACAGAAATTGATTTAAATCCGATTATTGCAGAAATCATTCAACTGCATCATCCCATTAAAATGATCTGCAAGGTTGAGTGTGAAGGTATTTGTCCAAGCTGTGGTGCCAATCTGAATGAAGAAACATGTCAGTGCGATACCGAAACAATTGATCCGAGATGGGAAGAATTGCGAAAATTTATTAAATAGGAGACTAGAATGGCACATCCAAAACGAAAATTATCCAGGTCTAAACGCGATACAAGGCGTGCGCAATGGTATGCCGGCATTAAAACCGCTAATCTTTCGGCCTGCGATAACTGTGGTCAAAAAAAGTTACCTCATCGGGTTTGCCCCAACTGCGGACATTATAAAGGACGCAGCGTAATTACCCCTAAAGGCGCCTGATAGAGTTGTTCCGGAAAAATAGTCTATGCGTATCGCATTAGATATAATGGGAGGAGATTGTGAGCCCCGCGAGCGAATCGAAGGGGCTTATTCATATATAAAGGATCATGACAACGAAGATGTTATTGTCTTGGTTGGTGATGAAAATATCATAAAGTCACAATTAAAGCATTATCCATCCAGGTATCAATATCGTTTTGAAGTGGTACACGCCCCGCAAAACATTGAAATGAATGATCCTCCCACGGAATCTCTGAGGAAAAAAACCAACTCCTCCATGGTTGTTGGTCTGGAATTACATAAAAATCAGGAGGTTGAAGCCTTTGTTAGTGCCGGAAATACCGGCGCGCAAATGGCCGGAAGTTTATTAACCTTGAAGCGCATTCCCGGTGTTAAAAGACCGGCTATAGGCTCATTCATACCATCGGAAAAAGGGATGGTATTTATGATTGATGTAGGCGCTAATGTGGATTCCAAAGCGAACCATCTTTTGCAATTTGCCCTTATGGGTAATATTTTTGTAAGCGAGGTTTTTAACCAGGAAAATTTAACCGTTGGCTTAATAAGCAACGGTGAAGAAGAAAAAAAAGGCAACGAGACAACCATCGCCGCTCACCAGCTATTAAAAGAAAATCTATCCAATTTCCATGGCAATATAGAAGGCCGGGATATCTTGAAAGGTGTCACGGATATTATTGTTTGTGATGGTTTTGTGGGAAATATTTTACTTAAAATGGCTGAGAGCATTATGGGAGTGCTGGTTAAAGGAATTAAAAAAAGCATTGGAAATAATTTGTTTACAAATATAGGGGCTTTTTTAGTAAAACCGGCTTTCAGCGAATTAAAACGCAGTTATGACTATGAGGAATACGGAGGAGTGCCATTACTAGGGGTTAACGGTATATCCATTATCTGTCATGGAAGTTCCAAAGAAAAAGCCATTAGAAACGCCATTAAAGTTGCCAAAACCATGGAAAAGAAAAATGTTAACCATTTAATTAGTGAGAAATTAAGAAATGGGGAAAATGCCAATGGTTAGAAAAGCCTGGATTAGTGCCGTAAGCCATTATGTTCCGGATAAAGTCCTGACAAATTTTGATCTGGAAAAAATGGTCGATACCAATGATGAATGGATCAGAACCCGAACAGGCATAAAAGAACGCCGCATTCTGGATCCTGGGCTGGCCACATCTGATATGGCTGCGGAGGCCGTGAAAAAATTATGCATGCAAAGGAATATTGACCCGATGGATATCGAGGTTATTATTGTGGCTACGGTAACTCCGGACATGTTCTTTCCCAGTACAGGTAATCTGGTTCAGGAAAAATCCGGAAGTAAAAATGCGTGGTCGTTTGATGTGGCTGCCGCATGCTCCGGTTTTTTGTATGCCCTTTCCATTGGAACACAATACATCAGGGCCGGAACTCATAATAAAGTAGTTGTTGTCGGCAGTGATAAAATGAGTGCCATCACCAATTATCGCGATCGCAACACTTGTGTCCTTTTCGGAGATGCCGCTGGCGCGGTACTCTTGGAACCTACCGAAGATGATGACAAGGGAATTATAGACAGTATGCTGTTTTCCGATGGCAGCGGAGCCGATTATCTGAAGATGAAAGCCGGAGGCAGCTTGCATCCCGCTTCATTGGAAACCATAACCAGTGACTGGCATTTTATCTACCAGGATGGTAAAACGGTATTTAAATTCGCTGTACAAAAGATGGCCGACGTTTCGGTTGATATACTGGAAAAAAATGGTTATCAAGGTAGCGATTTAAATATGTTTATTCCGCACCAGGCTAACCAAAGGATCATTGACGGCGCCGTAAAACGGTTAGGTATTGACTACGACAAAGTTATGATCAATATTGAACGTTATGGTAATACAACGGCGGCCACTATTCCCTTAGCCCTTTCAGAAGCATATCAGCAGGGGCGCGTTGAAAAGGGTGGACTGATCCTGTTTGCCACATTTGGAGGCGGTTTTACCTGGGGCAGTTCTCTGGTAAAATGGGGTTTAGAGAAACCAACGACATGATGGTTCTATTGGCAAATTAGCGTATTTGTTATTTAAAAGCTAGGATGGCTCTGAAAAAATAGAGTTGAAATTACCGGATTATTTGAACAAATTAATGAGCCAGATTCTGGTTACAATCATTCA
>WJIP01000273.1 GCA_014730185.1 Caldithrix sp.
ACTTTCCGGTCCATGGTAGTGTTTAAAAACCCAGCGAGTGATGCATTTATTCCATATTAGCTTTTAAAAAATTGAACAACTTGGCAATGAGGCTGCCTCTGAACCTGCTTTCATTGATCCGACGGTTAACTTAAAACCGGGTGGGATATCCCATGTAATTCGGTTTAACATTGCCGTATCCAAAGGAATAACTTGACAGTAAAAATGGGCATAACCGTGTTGCTTTATGAACTTATGTTCATTATATTTTAATTTATATGAAAACAATCGGGATGAATAATCACGTTTTAATCCAATTACGGGAAACCCATTAAAAGGAATTTACCATGAAGAAAGTGTTTGCTATACCCACTGAGAACGGCCAGCTCTGTATGCATTTCGGACATTGTGAAAAATTTGCTATTGTCGAAACCGAAAACAATCAAATCCTCCGTGAGCATTATTTAACGCCACCAACCCATCAGCCCGGTGTTTATCCCCGATTCTTGGCTGAAAAAGGCGTGCATACCATCATCTCCGGCAGTATGGGTCAAAAAGCGCAGCAGCTCTTTGACCGCAACCACATCGAAGTTTGTGTAGGTGTGAATGCCGACACTCCCAAAAAACTGGTAGAACAATATCTGAAACAGGAGCTGCAAACCGGTCAAAATCAATGCGGTCACTAATGGATTGATAATGAAAATTGCCATCGCCAGCGGAAAAGGGGGCACCGGTAAAACCACTCTATCGACTAATTTTGCGGCCTATCTGTCCCAAACCCGGCCAGTCCTGTTAACGGACCTGGATGTGGAAGAACCCAATTCCGGGGTATTTATAAGCGGACAGCTCGTCCATAGCGAAATTAAATATAAAATGATTCCGCAATGGAGTGGTGATTGCAGTTTATGCGGTCTCTGCCACGAGGTTTGCAATTTTAACGCTGTGATTCAACTGGCCGATCAGATTTTGATTTTCCCTGAATTATGTCATAGTTGCTATGCCTGCTCCGAACTGTGTCCGGAATCGGCCTTACCCATGATTCCGCAGGCCATGGGTGAACTTAAACACTATGTCAGCGAGCAACTGAACTTTGTGGACAGCCGTTTGCATATCGGCCAGGAACAAGCCGTTCCGTTGATTGCCCAGACCAAAAAGTATATCCAGGCTCATTTTGATCCTAACACTCTGCAAATTTTTGATGCGCCTCCCGGCACTTCCTGTCCGCTTATTGAAGCCGTGAAAGATGCCGATTTCGTTATTTTGGTTACGGAACCGACCCCTTTTGGTTTGCACGATTTAAAACTGTCCGTAGATACCATGCGGCAGTTAAACAAAGAGTTTGGCGTGGTCGTTAACCGTGATGGTATTGGCAATGATCACGTGCTGACCTATTGTCAAAACGAACAGCTACCCGTTTTAGCCCAAATACCCAATGACCGGCAGATTGCCGAACTCTATTCCAGGGGACGGTTGCTATATAATGAGGTGGCCGAAGTGCGTAAACAACTGGACAGCATTATCGAATACCTGCAGCTGCCGTACAATGGAGGTACACCATGAAAGAAATTGTCATTGTTTCCGGTAAAGGCGGCACGGGTAAAACATCCATCACAGCCTCATTTGCTTATCTGGGCGGGCAAGATATCATATTGGCCGATTGTGACGTGGATGCGGCGGATATGCATTTATTAATGCAACCCGATTTTGCCACCGCTGAGGATTTTTACAGCGGCCAATTGGCGCGCATCAATCCTGAAAGCTGCACCAATTGCGGTGCCTGTGCCGATGTTTGCCGCTTTGATGCTATTACCGTACTTGAGGGGCATTACACCATTGATGCCATCAACTGTGAAGGCTGCGGCTATTGTCCCCGGGTTTGTCCGGAAAAGGCCATCTCTATGATCGAACAAAAGGTCGGGCAACGGTATATTTCACACACAAAAACCGGCAGCCCAATGGTGCACGCCCGTTTGGGCATCGCAGCCGAAAGCTCCGGAAAATTAGTCACCAAAGTCAAAACCGAAGCCAGGGCCTTAGCCCAGGCACAACACAAAAAATTCGTGTTAGTGGATGGGTCCCCCGGTGTGGGATGTCCGGTTATTTCATCGCTTTCCGGTGCACATTTTATCGTACTGGTCACCGAACCAACCGTATCCGGTTTTCATGATTTGAAACGGGTCTATGAACTGGTCCGATCTTTTAACTTAAGGGCCGGCTGTATCATTAATAAATCCGATCTCAACCCGCAAATCACCGATGATATTTTAGCTTACCTGCAGGAGACAGGCATCTTCCATATTGGCAGCCTGACTTACGATGAATCCTTTACAAAAGCCATGGTTAACGGTCTAACCCTGCCTGAATACACCAACGGTTCCCTGACCAAGCCTCTTAAACATAGCTGGAAAACCATCATGGCGTATGTTTCAAATTCCGGAGACTGATATGGTTTGCCCTTGCAGCATATCCAACCTTGTTATAAACCGCATCCTTCCGGAATATAAAGCTTTTTATTCTTTGGAATTAATAAAATACTTGGCTACATTACAGAGATAGGTTTATCTAAAACAGGCTTCCGACCATAATGCATATCAAAAAAACGTTCGTATTTATTGCTTTAACGCTCACTTTAATACTATCTGTTCACGGACAAGCACCGATGACCAATGCGTTTTATTACGATTTTGAAAAGGACCCCTGTTTTACGGATCAGACGTTATCCATGAAGCTGCTAAAACAAATGGGACCGGGTTGGGGCTATAACTACGATAGTCTTATGAGTGATTTGCAAAAATGGCAAACAAGTCCTTATACAAAAATTGATTCCGTTGGAGCCAGTGTACAAAATCGAACTTTGTGGCTGTTAACCATCTCCGACAGTACAAAAATTGTATCCGATCCCATTCGCATAACCATTCATGCCAGAACCCACCCCAACGAAGTACAGTCAACCTGGCTTACCAATGGCCTAATAGGCATTCTGCTGAGCGATCAGCCTATTGCCGAGTTACTGCGTAAACATTGTGTTTTTAATATCATGCCCATGTATAATCCGGATGGAGTCGAACTGGGCTATGGACGTGAAAACGCCAACGGTGTGGACTTGGAACGTAATTGGGATAAAAGTCCTCATGAGCCGGAGACCGCAGCTCTGAAATCCCTTTTTACCACCTACATGACTTCCGATAAACCGATTCGCATTGCTCTCAACATGCATTCTTCCAGTTTATGCACGCGTTACTTTGTGTATCATCACGCCAATGGTACATCCCAATCCTTCGCTGAAGAGGAACAACATTTTATAAACGCGATCCGTTCATACTGGCCGGAAGGCATCCAAAACTGGGACTATTACATTTCCTGGACTTCCGGTACGCCCGCACATTTCCCAGAAAGCTGGTTCTGGAATAATTTTGGTGAACAAGTTATGGCTTTAACGTTTGAAGAAATGAATTGCGCTTCCGCCGGTAACTTTGAACGTACCACCAGCGCTTTGTTAAACGGCATCGCTGATTATCTGGATATTCGCCAAGAGACTGTAATTGCCAATGCTACCAGCCAACGTAATCTCAAAAGTACGCCATTATCCGCCTCTATTTATCCCAATCCCGGCACCGCATCGCAATCCACTACCTTTGAGATGACCTTACAACAACCAACCACGGTGAAAATCGAATTATTTGATATGTTAGGACGCAAAATCTGCAACATCAAAAACGGACATTTTCAAGCCGGTACAATGACAACAACCTTCGATTCAAAGTCCATTGCTGCCGGCCATTATTTTATTCGAATAAGTGACGGGCATTACGTTATCACATCACCCTACGTCGTCCTTAAATAATATTTCTCTAAAAATACACTCCGCCTAATAAAATACGGTATAAAGCGTAACCACCTTTAGAACGTGTTTCCTAATCCGCAAAAATTATGGCAACTTAAATGCATATTTTCTCCGCCGGACAGAAGAAAATGATCAGTAATTCCAAACAATGGGATTTTCATCCGTATTCATCGATCATAAGCCCGGTCGGAAAATATTGTTATAATTTTGATACGCATTTATCATTCCCTTGTAATGAGAGCGTCTTTAGTCCATATTATACTAAACATTTTAAACCATTGTCTGATGGAAAAACGCAACAGTATGGATGCATTTAAATTATTGTTGAACAATCGCCTGTCCGGCGGAAAAGGTTATCGAAAGCCGTGGAATAACCTGAAAGCCGGAAGCAGGAATGCAGCCTGCTTAGGTTACCCATGTTGAGTTTATGGACACAAAAAATGTTAAACAATCCGATATAAAATGTTCTACGTATTAATAAGATGGGATTATATGTTATGAAATCAATTACCAAAGAAGATTCTATGATGTGCTGCACAACGGCATGGCTTATACCGGTAATTGTAATGCTTCAGATGGAACTGGACTTTTGGCTTTGTGATTTAGAAATTAAATCAAAGTCAGAAAGGAAATTTTATGAGCAACAAGAAACGTGTATTTTCAGCCGAACAAAAAGTGCGGATCCTGCGTGAACATCTTGATAATCAGGTACCCGTATCCGAGTTGTGTGAACGCTATGGGATTCAGCCCAATAGCTTTTATACCTGGAAGAAGAAACTGTTTGAGGGAGCCCTGCAAACCTTTAACTCACAGCCAGCCCGCAAAAATAACAGTGCGATTGAAAAACTGGAAAAAAAGCTCCAGGACAGAGATAGCCTGATCTCCACCCTTGTGTCCGAAAATATTCAGTTTAAAAAAAACTTAAATGGGGAACGTTAAACGGCGTTTGGGTGGAACCAGACATGCGCGATGATATTTTAGAGTTTATCGAAATGGTCAGTATGAAATCCCGGTATAACAAGAAACAACTGCTAAGGTTGTTAGCTATGCCTAAAAGCCGTTATTACGACTGGATACAGCGCCAGGGCCAGCCGAATCAGCATAACGGCCTGATGCCCAAGGCGCACTGGCTCCTGCCCTTAGAACGTGCAGCCATATTGAATTATTGTAAGGATAAAATGGACGAAGGCTACCGCCGCTTAACCTACATGATGCTGGATGCGGACATTGCCGCGGTAAGCCCGTCCAGTACGTACCGCATCTTAAAAGAGGCCGGTTACCTGCACCGCTGGAATGCAAAGAAATCCACAAAGGGCGATGGCTTTAAGCAACCCTTAAAGCCGCACGAGCACTGGCATGTGGATATCAGCTATATCAATATTTTGGGTACAATGTTTTTTCTGATTAGTGTTTTAGACGGCGCCAGCCGCTCGATTTTACAACATGAACTGCGCACCAATATGAGTAGCTACGATGTGGAACTGACGATTGAGCGTGCCAGAGAAAAGTTCCCTGAGGCCCGTCCGCGTATTATCAGCGATAACGGCAGCCAGTTTATCAGTAAGGATTTTAAAGAGTTTATCCGGCACAGCAAATTTACACATGTACGCACCTCGGTGGCTTATCCGCAAAGCAACGGGAAACTGGAACGGTTTCATGGCACCATAAAGCAGGAGCAGATACGAAAAAGCAGTTATCTGTCGGTTGATGACGCCA
>WJIP01000274.1 GCA_014730185.1 Caldithrix sp.
GGTCAGCAAACACAAATCCAATTCATTGCCGGAAATAGTTACGCCTACGAAGCACGCCAAAAGCGAAATTTACTGAATTTGCTTCACAGCGACACAATATCCCTGCAAATGATCAGTCAGTTAAACTTTTATTTGCCCATGATATGGGCGGACATGATCGGGGCCTTTCTAACCGAGAACAATATTCATAAAGAAGACATTGATTGGATAGGCAGTCACGGTCATACGCTCTGGCATCAACCGGATAATGCATGGTTTATGCATCGGGAAGTGCGTTCAACCCTGCAGATGGGTGATCCGTCCGTATTAGCCCAGTTAACCCGAATACCGGTTGTCGGCGATTTTCGGGTAGCTGATGTGGCACTCGGGGGCCAGGGAGCTCCGTTAATTCCTTACTTCGACTGGGTCTTTTTCTCTTCTTTTAAAACGGATATGTTGATCCTCAATATCGGCGGTATCTCCAACATCACTTTCGTCCCGGGCGATGGCGATTTCAATAAACTGATGGCCTTCGATTGCGGACCGGGCAATATGCTTATAGACCAGGTGATGGAACATCTGTACCAGCAACCCTATGATGCAGGGGGCCAAAAAGCCGCAAGCGGGCAATTTTCCCTTGAGCTGTTTCAATTCCTGAATTCTATTGACCATTTTCCCCATCAATCCCCGCCTAAATCCACCGGCCGGGAACACTACGGCAAAAAATTTGTAGATCGCATCCTGCAAAGAGCTGCCCAACTCAACATGACCAAAGAAGATATAGTACATACCGTAAGCGAGTATACGGCATTGTCCATTGCAGAAAACTATAAAAAATTTATAGAACCGCAACATGCGGCTGATGTATTGGTGGCGGGAGGCGGCGGGGCGTCCAACACCTTTCTGCTGCACCGCCTGCAGCACCATTTACAGACTTTAACGTTAGCAAAAGCCACTGATTATGATCTCAATGAAGATTATAAAGAAGCTATCGGATTTGCTGTTTTAGCCAATGAAACCATCCACGGCAATCCCGGTAACGTGCCTTTCGCCAGCGGAGCCGCCCGCCCGGCCATTCTGGGTAAAATTTGTCCGGTATAAGGGAGTGCCCTTCAATGATTGTATTTGATGCTTCTACTAAGATCAGGGAAAAAATAAACGGATTAAAATTGGGGCTACTGGCATCAAACCATTTTGCAATCCATCCCTCCACCAGGGATTTTGATCAGGCTTATAACCAGCTGGTGCGCTATTTACAGCAGAAATTCGGCAATGCCAAACCTTCGGAAGATGCGGTTGTAAGTCATGTGCGCCGTATGTACCGTCGAATTGGCTGGGAACCTACCAAATACCGGCCATCGTCGGAAAAGCTCATCCGGCGGCTTTTAAAAGGTCAGCCGCTTTTCAAAATCAATAATGCCGTGGATATGGGTAATATCGTGTCAGCCCGATTTCATCTACCTATGGGCCTCTATGATCAATCTAAAATTGATGGTCAGCCGATGATTGATGTCGGACGGTCCCATGAAGTGTATAAAGCTATTAATGGAAAATCCACAGGAGCCGAAGGCAAAATGGTATTACGGGATCAGCAGGGCATCTTCGGCAATCCCACAGCCGATTCCCTACGTACAGCCATTGACGAGGATAGCAAAAGAATATTGGCCGTTTTTTTCTGTCCCCCGGAAGTTGACCAGGATTATCTTACCAAAACCCTTGATCAATTGAAAATGTACTATGAACCCTTCACTGCTGAAGGCGCGCTTCAATCCACCATTCAGACTATTTAATATAAACCATTTTACCGGTTTTTTGGTAAGTTTTACCGCTCGTATATTCATGGGCTTCAACAGTGTAGTAGTAAATTCCCGTACTTACACCATCCAAAATTAAATTGAAAGTTTTATTACCTCTGGATTGATTACCGAGATTAATGTTACGGACTTGCCGACCATTAGTGTTGTAGATAGACAGGAAAACCCTGCTCACAGCCGGCAACGCATAAGACACGGTTGTGCCGTTGTTGAAAGGATTAGGGTAGTTGGGGTATAGCGTCAGTTGGTCGGGAATTCGGGGGTATGAGCCATCATCCAGACCTGCGGAATCCAGAAAATAGTAAGCCAGTTCCGCACTGATGATACCCCATCCCAAAAAATTATCCGGATTGTCGAACTGAGAGGCGGTACTGCGTAAAGCGGCCTGTAAATCTTCCGGTGTCAAATCGGGGTAGGCACTGAGTAAAACGGCCGACGCCCCGGCGGCCAGAGGACAGGAAAAGGAAGTACCGTTGGAATAAGTAAAACCGGTACTATCCCAGTAACGGGCGACATAAACATCCTGTCCCATGGCGGCCAGATCCGGTTTGGTGCGGCCATCGGCCGATGGCCCCACGGATGAAAAGGAAGCACGGGCTCCATTAGCGTCCACTGCAGCAATGGCTAGAACTTCTTGCCCATCAGCCGGAGCAATCAATGTATTATTTGATGCATTATAGCCTTCATTGCCGGCAGAATTGATCACCTGCACACCTTTGGCGTATGCGGTATCCGCAGCCATCGTAGTTACCGCAGTCTGACCATCCATGTCTTCCCAGGTGTACCAGTCAATGTATCCCAGAGAACTGCTGACAATGTCAGCGCCTTTACGCTCAGCCCATTCCAGTCCGGCTACCCAGTAGTCCTCTTCGACGGGTGTTTCACTGGCATTAACTTCCGTTTTGGCCAGTAAAAAAGACGCTTTAAAGGCCGGACCGATTAATTCGCCCGGCGTATAACCGGCAATAGTGGACAGAGTCATGGTGCCGTGCCAGCCCTCCGAGGCTTCCAATTGACTGTCATCCACATAGGGATCATCATGGATAAAATCATAGGTATCCAATACATGCAGAGAGTCAAAGGTCTGGTGAATATTAAGCAGGTTAAAACCATCATCCAGCATGGCTACAATAACCCCCTGACCATAATACCCCAGTTGATGCAAAGCCGGAATGGCAATTTGATTAAGCTGGGTTTCGGACGGACCGTAATCCATAGCCGTAGTCTTGCCCAGGGTCGGCTGCACCGGCCGCCCATCCGCAGGTACCGATTGCGGTTCCTCACGAATATATTGCATGACCGGCTGCACGTTGCTTACAAAATCCAACAGTTGTATGGTATTCAGTTGACTGCTGTGCGCTTCAACCGAAACGGCGTTCAGCCACCGGGATTTAATACGGATGTTTTGCACGTAATCACTGATGGTCTGAACATAGGGTTGATATACAGGCAGGTCGGCGTAGGTAAGCAGATTATTTGACCGATTTACTTTCGCTCTGCGTTCCAAAGCATGGTGTGAAATATCAAGGGCTGCTTTGGATAATGCGGGCTGCTGGTCTCCCTTATCCTCAAAAAATATCCATGCTTTTTCGGCTGATGTTTGGGCAGATACTGTGCCTTGAGCAATGGATAAATGGGCCGTTGCAAAAATGGATGCGATAATCAGAGAGCCGATGATTTTAATATTGCCGGGCTTTACATGCATGCACTTCCCTTTCTTTGTAATGATCAATGCCAAAAACCGGATGATGTAAATATGTACAGCATTTGTAACGGGTTAATTTATTCCTTCAACATTAATAAATGCGCAAGGTTTCAGATCCCGGTTTAAAAGAAACAAAATTATCAATGCACCACTTACAATGTATTTTGATTTTATAGGCTAATCTAATAAATTGGCTTTTTATCGGAAAGAAAAAATATTGGCAAAAATACAGACGGGGTGGATATGGGTTTTTTAGGCAAAGCCATTGGAATCGGATTGGGATTTATGCTGGGTGGTCCGTTAGGGGCCATTATGGGCGGTGCGCTGGGCCATATGTATGATAAAGAAGCCGGTGGTCAGCCTCGGCTGCAGGGTGGGCGCTGTCCGCACTGTGGTAACGCCGTAAATATGACAGCCGATGGCCATTGTCCGGTATGTGGCATGCAGATGATGTCCAGCCGTCCGGAAACCAATTATGACCGGCAGTTCGTTTTCTATGTGAGCCTGGCCTCTCTGGCAGCTAAAATGGCCAAGGCGGATAACGTGGTCACAGAAGATGAAGTCAGGGCATTCGACCAGTTTATCCGTACGGAATTAGGCCTGTCCGTCGAAGAACGCAAAATAGTAGCCCGTTTATTCAATGAAGCCAAAGATTCAACCCAGGATGCCATGGCTTTTGCCCGCCAGTTCAAGGATTTGATCGGTTATCAACCTCAGGTGCTGCAAACCATGATTCATTTATTATTTCGGATTGCTATGGCCGATGGCCGTTTCCACAAGGCGGAAGAACACTATATCCAGCAAGTGGCCCAGGTGTTTGGTTTGTCGCAGCGGGAATACGATCAAATTAAGGCCGTATTCATTAAACAGGATAATCAGGCTTATCAGGTGTTGGGTGTTGATTCAAAGGCTACGGATAGGGAAATTAAACAAGCCTATAAAAAACTGGTTAATGAATACCATCCGGATAAATTAACCGCCAAAGGCGTGCCGGAAGATTTTATTAAAATCGCCAATGAAAAGATGGCCGATATTAATAACGCTTACAAAACCATCCGTCAGGAGCGCGGATTATGATTTTAACGGCATTGTCATAGCCGTGACTATTGTTTATGTAATGTAGAATAGCATGTATTCGAGGTGCACCATGCAACAAAAATATGAAGACTATTACAAAACCATCCGCAAAAAAATAACCGACTATCTCGAACGAAAAAAATTTGCACACAGCGATATGTTATTACTGGCACCGGACTTTTTCCATTTGCTCGTCAAAATGTCTATGGACAACCGTGTGCCCAAGGGTAAAAAAGTCAAATTTGCCGCCGGTGTCGCCTACTTTATTTCGCCCCTCGATTTTATACCGGAGGCTATCTTAGGGCCCATTGGCTACATGGATGACCTGGCTGTAGCGGCTTATATATTAAACGACTATATCAATGAGGGTGATCTGGATATCATTTATGAACACTGGGCCGGTGAGTCTGATATCCTGGCTTCCATCCAGAATATTATTCGGGTAGCGGATAGTTATCTGGGCGGAGGTCTGTGGGAGCGCATTAAGCAAAAGTATAACCAGGGCGCCTGAACCGTTTTAAACGAACGGATACGATCTTAAAATGTTAACCGGCATCTGATTATGCAAAATATAGCGATATTTTTTCTGATGATCATAACGATTGGATTCAGCCTCCGTTGTGATCGACCGAAACCCCAGCGACCGTTATCGGCCGTTACCCATCCTCAATGGGCGACAAACAAAACCATTTATGAGGTGAACATACGGCAATATACCGCGGAAGGCACCATTAAGGCTTTTGAAAAACATTTACCCCGTTTGCGCGCACTTGGGGTGGGTATTTTATGGATTATGCCCGTTCAACCCATTGGTGAAAAAAATCGAAAAGGGAACCTGGGCAGCTATTACTCCATCCGGGATTATACCGCCATACATAAACCATACGGTACGTTGCAGGATTTTAAAGATCTGGTTAACCGGGCGCATGCTATGGGTATGTACGTTATCCTGGATTGGGTGGCCAACCATACGGCCTGGGATCACCATTGGGTGCAAGAACATCCGCAATGGTATTCCAAAGACAGTACGGGAGCGCTGGTTTTGCCCAATGCCGACTGGACAGACGTGGTGGATTTAAACTACCAGAACGAAGCTCTGCATCAGGCCATGATTGAGGAAATGGCTTTCTGGGTCAACCAAACCGATATCGACGGTTTCCGTTGTGATGTGGCCGAAATGGTTCCCATTGAATTTTGGGAACAGGCCCGGTGGGAACTGAACCAAATCAAACCGCTGTTTTGGCTGGCTGAAGGCCAGGCGACGTATCTTCATGAAAAAGCCTTTGATATGACTTACGACTGGAAGACATTTTATGCCATGAACGGTATCGCCGCCGGCAAGCGCACAGCCCGGGCTATCGATTCCATTTTACAAGAGGAAAGACGCTTGTATCCTGAGACGGCCTATCGCATGCGTTTTATAACCAATCATGATGAAAACAGCTGGAACGGTACCGTATTTGAACGGTTGGGCGATGGTGTAAAACCCTTTGCCGTGCTGATGGCCACCATTCCGGGAAAACCGTTGTTGTACAGTGGTCAGGAAGTCGGTTTGCAAAAACGGTTACGTTTTTTTGCAAAGGACACCATTGAGTGGCAACCGAATCAGTATTCAGATTTGTACGGCAAGTTGTTTAACCTCTATCAACAAAGCCCGGCTTTGCACAAAGGAAGTTATGAAAAAATGGACACCTCCGCGGATGAAGCGGTGTATGCCTATGTCCGTAAATATGAACAGGAAACCATTTTTGTGCTGCTGAATCTAACCGATCAGCGGCGGCACGTAACCATAGACTCTCCCTATCTCAATCAGCCATACACGGAAATTTTTAGCGGCATCCCGGTGCGCTACGAGGAGGAGCACACGTTTGATTTGGAACCGTGGGCTTACCGGCTTTACGTAAAAGAATACCAACCTTAGTAAGTTTTTGGGGTGTGAAGGTTCGGTTCGGAATCATTTACCTGACCAGTCCTCTGAATGAGATCAAAAATAACTTTGAATTATCCGGTTTAGTGCCTTATATTTTCGCAACGATTTTAAACAAACAATTTCAGTAACGGGAAGAACGGTGCAAATCCGTCACTGCCCCGCAACTGTAATGGCTGACGAAAGCCGGCACGCGGCCACTGTCCGTTTCCAGCGGATGGGAAGGCCCGGTGAGTAGGATGAAGCCAGAGTCAGGAGACCGACTGGAATTGGATATCCCAGGTTCTGCGCGGGCGGGATAAGGGCTTTTGACTTACCCATCTTTGTTCTTTCCCGGATATCCTTTCGAGTTGGTGTCCATTTTTTGCGGCGGCCTTTCCCCTGATTAACAGCATAAGGCGTTTTGTGAAACGTATTCTCTTCCTCCTAGCAATATTCATGCTTGTCATGGCCGGTAGGGCCGATACCGGCATACCCATTACCGAATTCTTCATCCGCGATATATGGTCCGACCAACCGATCCGTAACGCCCGTGTCATTGTCGATGCCAAACAATTCTATACCGATGACGCCGGTAATGTAAAAATCGGTTTTACCCTGACACCGGGAAAAACCATCCGCATTACAAAAGAGGGCTACTTCACCAAAACGTTACAGACCGACGCACTTGCGTCCCCGCTGATTTATCTGGTGCCTGTCGAAGAGACGGAACGGATATCGGCAATCATTCCCCGGGATACCGATGAGCCTTTGTTTATGCCCACGCATGTGACCCGCATTTCTTTAACTAACCGCACTAATGAGCCCATGTCCTTGTGGCGGGAAATCGGCAAACAGAGTGGAATATTTATGAAATCCTATGGTATATCGGGTCAGTTGCAAAACATTGCGTTGCGCGGTATGACAGCAGCCCAGACCCAACTTTTATTTGATGGTATTCCTATACAAAATTTACAGCTGGGCACCGGCGATCTCAGCCATTTTAATCGGGCGGGGATAGATAAGGTGGACATTTACAGGGGCGGCAGCACTTTATTTGGGGGTACGGGAGCCGTTGGCGGGGCTATAAACATGCGCACGGCGCCTTTATCTGCGGAAAGGCACTATACCGTCAGGGCAGGATACGCCAGTATTGACAACAGCAAACTGTCCGCGCGGCTGAACTGGCCGGTTATGCAATGGCGTCAGCGCTTAACGATGCATTACGGAAAAGGTAACAATCGTTATACCGTAAAACAGGACGGCAGGGATATCGAATTACGTAATCGCGATTTCCGTCAGCATACAATAATGTATGAAGGCGGGTTATCGGTGACCGACAATCTGCGCGTCAACATGCTGGTGCGGTCATTCAAAAAAGAAAGGGGCGCTCCCCGGCCTTTTCAAAATAAAATAGTGGAAGAGCAGAATGTGGCGCGCTCGGATATCGATAATACACTGTTGCGATTAAAGGCCATATTTCAGGGGCGATGGGGCAGCTGGAGTGCTCAAACCTACGTCCGCAATGAATGGATGAACTATATGGATGCGTCTCTGAACATTGATGAAGAGATTCTTCATAGTACCCACTTCAATCAGGAACGGGGTTTACAGTTCAGGTGGCGGTTACCGCTGCATCGAAACTTCGCAATGCAAACAGGATATGAAAGTGCGGACCAAAGGATTCAAAGCTCCGAGGCCGGGGAGCATCAAAGACTGCGACAGGCTGTCTATGCTATAGGGGTGGCACAGCTTTATGCGGATAGTGCGGCCCACACCCGTATGGAGGCAACCGCCCAATTACGCAGAGTATGGTATACCCATCGTAATCCTATTGATCTGCCCGGTGGTGGTATTACCGTATATCATAAACGCTGGCAATGGTATGCCTCGGTGAACACCAATTATCGGCAACCCACCTTTAATGATCTATACTGGCGGCCGGGCGGTAATCCTAATTTACAACCCGAGCAATCGATTAACCTGGAAACGGGTGTTGCTTACCGGCAAACATTCTTATCGCGTATCATCTATGACAGTCGCATCAGCCTTTACCGCAACCGCGTGCGCCATCAGATCCAATGGCTTCCCGAAGGCCTGACCTGGCAACCAAGGAATGTTAATCGCGTGTTAAGCCAGGGCATAGAGCTTTTTATGGCATTACAAACCCTGAATAAACACCATCAAATCCAATGGCACTATACACGTGGTCTCACCGAAAAAATTAAGAAAAGCTTTGCGGCTGATAATACCAAAGGGAATCAATTACCTTTTATACCAAAGGAACAATGGCACATACAGGGTTCAGCAACATGGCGGATTTTGAATATTGGTATGCGTGTTACCGGAACCAGTTTCCGGTACACCACGATAGCCAATAGGGCTGAGGATATTTTACCGGCCCATACCCGTACCGATTGCTGGATATCAGTTACAAAAGGTTTGGCCGATCAACAGTTTACCGTAATCGGGATGATGGAAAATGCGCTGGATACGGATTACGAGGTGATGCCGGGTTATCCTATGCCGGGCCGGTTCTATAAAATTGAGTTAAAAATCATGAATTGATTATTGTCAAATTCCTTGAAAAAAGGAGGAAGGATAAGTAATGAAGCAGCGAATGATAATCGTTTTATGGCTATTGAGTGTTATCCAGTTTTTAGCCTGCGAAAAAAATCCAACATCGCCCTCTACAGAACTTAAACCGGCCAGGACGGGCTTATATATCATCAATGAAGGGCAATTTACACAATCAAACAGCTCCATCTCATTTTTTGATGTGGATGAAGGCAAAATGACGCATAATATATTCCAAACCGGCAACGATCAATCCTTGGGATCGGTTGCCAACAGCATGACCGTGCAGGATACACTGGGTTTTATTGTGGTCAACAATTCCCATAAAGTGGAAGTGATCAGTTTAAATACCTGGAAACGAACGGCCACCATTACCTTGCCCGCCGGCAGCAGTCCCCGGCACATGGCCATCATAAATGCATCCAAAGCGTATATTACGAATTTATTTGCCAATACGGTTAGCATTATCGATTTAACGGATTATTCGGTGTCCGGTGAAATCGCAGTGGGCGCCAATCCGGAAGGTATTGTCATCAGTCAGCAGAAGGCCTTTGTGGCCAATAGCGGATTAGGCTCCGGAACCACCGTTTCGGTGATTGATATCCAATCCGATCAGGTAATGGAAACGGTTACCGTCGGTGATAATCCCATTTCTGTGGGCAAAAAAGACAATGGCGGTGTACTGGTTTTGTGCACCGGTTCTTACGGTGACTTTAATAATCCGAACGATAGCGGAACCGATGGTTCGCTCTACACCATAAATGTTGAGGATAATACCATCGAAGATTCTCTGGCGCTTAGCGGTCATCCCTCCCGGTTAACTTTGGGTGATGATGGAAAGGGATATTTCATCAACAACGGGATGAGCATAGTGGAATTTGAAATTAACACGCTGTCCATCACCAATAATGATTTACGAACCGATGCTTTTTATGGATTAAAGGTTCATACCGGGCGTAATCGGCTATATGGTTTGGATGCCAAAGATTTTCAGCAGCAAGGGGCATTGGAAATTTACGATTTACAGGGTAATTTAATTGAAAGCCATACAACGGGTATTACACCCGGATCTATATGTATCGTGCGGTAATACATAATGTACATGTTTTATAAAGCAGCAATTTATATACTCCTTGTTATCCTTCTGGGGGCATGCGCTTCGGGACAGGAGGATACGCCTCGGGAGCAAAATGGACAACAAACCGTAATCTCTTTATCACCGCATCTAACGGAAATTATTTATGCCCTGGATGCAGAAGAGCGATTGCTGGCTGGGACCGATTTTTGTAAGTATCCGCCGGCCGCCCAAAAGAAAGCAAGCGTCGGTGGGTTACTGAATCCCAACATCGAAAAAATTGTTACCCTCAAACCGGATATTATCATGGGCGTGCCGGCCCATAAAGAGCTGAAGGTTAAATTGAGCGAATTCGGACTAAAGATGACGCTTATGCCCAATGATCGCATTGCGGATATTTACAATACTATCGAACACATGGGCCGGCTACTGAACATTCCCGAAAACGCCCGGCAACTGATTCAGTCCATTAAAGATTCGCTGGCATATTATGAGGAAAAAGCGGCGCAGTGGAATGCTGATGATGTTGAAGCCATGCTGGTTATTGGTCGCGAAGCCGGAACTACCCGGCAGGTATCGGTCATCGGACCGAGGACGTTTATAGATTCATTGTGGACGCTTGTCGGAGGGCGCAACGTTTTTTCCGGCATGAACC
>WJIP01000025.1 GCA_014730185.1 Caldithrix sp.
CAATCCATTTTTGCCTTCCGGGAAAAAATAATAAAAGACATCTTTAAATGAGGGTATTCGATTTTGTCCGACTCTTTCAAAGATCAGCTTAAAGCATTGCAAAAGCAACAGAATGACGGCGACCAATCCCTAAATGTATTCTGGTTCCGAAGGGACTTACGCCTTGAGGATAATAAAGGACTTTTTTATGCTCTGCAGGATGGATTGCCCGTACTTCCCTTATTCATCTTTGATACCGATATTCTTGATGATTTAAAGGATAAACAGGATAAGCGCGTGCAGTTTATTCACCAATCTCTGCAAAATATACAAGCGCAGTTACGCGAACAGGACAGTTCTCTGATGATTTTGCATGGACAGCCTCTTGCTGTTTGGGCGGCTATGGTTAAGAATCTGAATATAAATAAAGTATATACCAATCACGATTACGAACCCTATGCCACACAGCGGGATCAATCCCTTGCCCAACTGCTAAATGATAATGGTATCGAATTTGTAAGCCACAAAGATCAGGTGGTTTTTGAAAAAAACGAAGTGCTTACTAAAAATGACCAACCCTATATGGTATTTACGCCCTACAAAAACCGGTGGATGGATCAGGTCAATGCCCGGGCCATCGCGGCATACAGCAGCGAAAAAAAACTTGATCGGCTCATGAAATTATCGCCTCTGCCTATCCCATCACTGCAGGAGTTGGGTTTTCAGGAAAGCTCCTTTGCCTATCCGGCAAAATCACTGCTTGAAAATATCATTAAACAGTATCACAAAAACCGGGATTTTCCGGGAATGGAAGGTACAACCCGTCTGGGTATACATCTGCGTTTCGGTACCATTAGTCCGCGAAGCGCCGTACGCTTTGCTTTGCAAAAGAACGAAACGTGGTTAAGTGAATTGATCTGGCGGGAATTCTATATGATGATTTTATGGCATTTTCCCCATGTGGTGGATACGGAATTCAAAGAAAAATACCGCAATATAAAATGGCGATATGATCAGAATGAATTTGAGCGATGGTGTATTGGGCAAACCGGTTATCCCATGGTGGATGCCGGCATGCGGCAGTTGAACGAATCCGGTTATATGCATAACCGCGTGCGCATGATTACGGCCGGTTTTTTAACCAAGCACCTGCTGATCGACTGGCGTTGGGGAGAGCGCTATTTTGCCGAAAAATTACTGGACTACGAACTGGCTTCCAATAACGGTAACTGGCAATGGGCCGCCGGCTCGGGATGCGACGCGGCGCCTTATTTTCGTATCTTTAATCCCCAAACCCAGCAGCAAAAATTTGACCCGGATCTTAAGTACATTATGAAGTGGGTGCCCGAATACCAAACGGATGAATATCCTCGGCCTATGATCGAACATCGATATGCCAGAGAACGGGCGCTTAATCACTATAAGAGTGCTCTCGATTAGTTTCCTTTTTTCACAATCACAATGCGATTAAGTAATCAATCCATGTCTCTCCAGGTTATATCTGTTATGTGGATTGCATTTTCCTTATAACTCTATTTTCCTTTAACCTTCAAACCACACTTCCCATTTTAAAGAGATCAAGTATCAACTCTCAAAGAGACTGCTCCAACACAATCAATCCAAGTTACAATGTCTCATAAAATTTATAGCCTGCATTATTCACGAATTAGAATCACGAAGACGAACAGGCGCTAATAATAGAATTACAAGAGTCGATTAAAAAGAATCAATTTCAAAACCAAATTCTAAGGATTTTGTGTTAGTGTTAATGTTTTTAATTCTTGGCGCCTTCGTGACTTTGTGGCTTACAAATTTTTTAGGATAATCGCCATTACGGATTCATTACTTGAAACCGTTATGAGCGCTTTACCTCTGGCCACAACAATCCCTATACAGCAACAATTGCTGTTTTAAAAAAAGAAATATTCGGGAATATAACTCCGAAGCTGTCCGTTGTAGTACTTATCATTATGAGCGTAATGAGCGAAATAATTTTGAAAATACTTGACATATTAATTTAATAACGATATATTTATAACGTTCATAACGCTTATAATGAAAATTCAACAATAAAAGAGGAGGGTAAATTATCATAATAAATATTGTATTAAAGTCGTCTTTTTAACATTAGTTCTTTTAACGCAGATTAACAAACTATCATTTTTTAGGAGGAGTCATGAGTCGTATTTATTTAAGTTTTTTCTCAGTCATTCTGGCTTTCTTTTTAATCGGCCAGATCAAAGCCCAATCGACAGCCCGTTTGCAGGTCATTCATAACGCTGCTGACCCTGCTGCCGAGATGGTGGATGTCTATCTTAATAACGATTTACTTCTGGATGATTTTGAGTTTCGTACCGCAACATCCTATATCGATGCCCCGGCAGGAGAAACAATTACGATAGGTGTAGCGCCTACTTCCAGTAATTCGGTGGGCGACACTATTGCCAGTTTTGAGTTTAATTTAACGGCGGGTGAAAAATATGTAGCCATCGCCAATGGAATGTTAACACCGGATGATTTCACTGCTAATCCGGACGGCAAGTCCATTGCCTTCGATATTTATGCCCGCGGCGATATGCGGGAGTCCGGTATGGAATCGGATCAGGTGGATTTCGTAGTCTTTCACGGGGCTACCGATGCACCGACGGTTGACGTGATCGCCCGTGATGTGGCTACCATTGTCGATGATGCCGCTTACAGCGATTTCACCGATTATATTTCGGTTCCGGCTGACCAGTATTATCTGGACGTCACACCGGGTAATGACAATGAAACTATCGTCGGTACGTTTGATGCCGATCTCAGTGGCTTGGGCGGCGGTGCTGCCGTGGTATTCGCTTCCGGTTTTCTGTCCCCGGATGAAGGCCAGGCTGCATTTGGTCTGTTTGCCGCTTTGCCCGATGGTAATGTGGCCGAGTTTCCGGCGGTAACCACGGCTCGCTTACAGGTGATTCACAATGCCGCCGATCCGGCTGCCGAAATGGTGGATATTTATCTGAATGACGGTTTGCTTTTGGATGACTTCGAATTCCGGGCGGCTACTCCTTACATCGATGCCCCGGCCAATCAGGACATCACCATCAGCGTGGCACCGTCCAGCAGCGCCAGCGTCGAAGATGCCATTGCCGCTTTCGATTTTAACCTGATGGCAGCTGAAAAATATGTAGCCGTCGCCAATGGGGTATTAACACCGGAAGATTTCGCTGCTAATCCTGATGAACGCTCCATCGCTTTCGATATTTACGCTCGCGGTGACATGCGGGAGTCCGGTATGGAATCGGATCAGGTGGATTTCGTGGTCTTTCACGGCGCCACCGATGCCCCCACGGTTGACGTGATCGCCCGTGATGTGGCGACTATTGTTGACGATGCCGCTTACAGTGATTTCACCGATTATATTTCGGTTCCGGCTGACCAGTATTATCTGGACGTCACACCGGGTAATGACAATGAAACCATCGTCGGTACGTTTGATGCCGATCTCAGTGGCTTGGGCGGCGGTGCTGCCGTGGTATTCGCTTCCGGTTTTCTGTCTCCGGATGAAGGCCAGGCTGCTTTTGGTCTGTTTGCCGCTTTGCCCGATGGTAATGTGGCCAAGTTTCCGGCGGTAACCACGGCTCGCTTACAGGTTATTCACAATGCTGCCGATCCGGCCGCTGAAATGGTGGATATTTATCTGAATGACGGTTTGCTTTTGGATGACTTTGAATTCCGGGCAGCTACCCCTTACATCGATGCCCCGGCCAATCAGGACATCACCATCAGCGTGGCACCGTCCACGAGCACCAGCGTCGAGGATGCGATTGCCGCTTTCGATTTAAACCTGATGGCGGCTGAAAAATATGTAGCTGTGGCCAATGGAGTGTTAACACCGGATGATTTTGTTATTAATCCGGATGGTAAGAGTACTGCTTTTGACATCTATGTTAAATCCGAAACCCGCGAGATGGCCATGGATACAAGCAAAGTGGATTTCTTTGTATTCCATGGAGTGACCGATGCTCCAACCGTCGATGTAATGGCTCGTCGGGTTGCCGAGTTGGTCGATGAGCTATCTTATGGTCAGTTCAGTGAATATATTTCAGTTAACCCGGATAATTATATTATTGACCTGGCGCCTTCGGTAGATTCCACACAGATCATTTTAACATTTGATGGGGCCATTAGTGGTTTAAAAGGCGGTGCAGCGGCTGTCTTTGCCTCAGGGTTTGTAATGCCTGCGAAGAATCAGGACGGCGCCTCATTTGCCCTGTATGCGGCCTTACCGGACGGTCAGGTCGTAGAATTTGGCAAGATTTCGGTGGCTAATGTACAAATTATTCACAATGCTGCCGATCCGGCTGCAGACTCTGTTGATATTTATTTGAATGATGGTTTAGCAATTGATAACTTCGGTTTCAGAACAGCGACCGATTTTATCGAAATTCCTGCTAATGAACCCATTACAATCAGCGTTGCTCCCGGCAATAGCTCAAGTGTCGATGATGCTCTCAAGAACTTTCCCTTGCGACTGCTCGCTGCTGAAAATTACCTCGTTGTAGCCAATGGTGTGATCGACCCGAATCAGTTTGCCGGTAATCCCGATGGCCGGGATATTGCCTTTGATCTTTTGATTAAAGATGGGGTTATGATGAATACTACGGAAGAGGATGAGGTTGGACTACTGGTGGTCCATGGTGCCACGGATGCTCCGGCGGTCGATGTTATTGCTCGTGATGTAGCAACGCTGGTTAGTGCTGCTTCTTACCG
>WJIP01000275.1 GCA_014730185.1 Caldithrix sp.
GGTTATTCCTTTGGCCTTTTCATAATCAGATGCTTCGTTTTTTTGGTCCATAACTCTGCCATAATCAACATTGTCAACAGTAGAAAAATAAACAACATCGCCACTTTCAATTATATCCGTTGCTTTTCCGTCTATGTTCTTTACAGGATAATTGATCTTGAACCCCAGGTCATGGTTAGTATATTCACTCCAAAGATCATCTATCTTGATTATTTCACTGCCGGTCTTTTTTTCTTCTGCTTTTACTTCTTCTTTTTTTTCTTGATCAGGCGAAGCTTCCTCCGTTTGAATTTGCTCTTCAACCTTTTGAATTTGATCGATCTTTGACTGCAAGGCTAAAACCTTTGCTTCCATTTCATTTTTCATTGAAATCAAATTGAATTGTTGCCAAGCATAAAAACACCCGCCAGCTATTAATAAAGTTGCAAGCACCGCAATAATTATTGGGGCGCAGTTAGTGTTTGAGCTCTTACCTTCAAGCTCTTGATCATTTTTGTTCATAAGATTTTTATTGATTAATATAATTTTTATTGATGATAACTTTTTCCAATACAATTCCAAGGCAGTTTGATATCCAAAATATCCAGGCTATCAAGCACCCACTGGGCATAGGTATTGCTATTGGGGCCAAAAAGCGAATACTGGTCTCGGTATGGATATTGGCCTGAATTACCGTTTATAAAATCATACATCTCTTGAGCCATAGATCCGCGTCCGCCTTTGAAATGCATAAATAGATCGGCTCCCCACAATAGTTTTTTTCTCAAAGGAAGCACCATCTCAATACCGGAGAAAGGAGGCAATCCGTCCTTGTACAGATGCTTGCCCAGAACCGAGTCATTATTTCTCTCAAATCTAACTTCCCATCTGCTTATCCGACCGCCTTTGGCGCACACAAACCAAGGATGAATGGCAAAGCTCACCGGCAAAGTGGCCGGACAAGTCATCAATAGAACATGGTATTGGCCATCAGCTATTTCTTTTTTAAGTTTTTTGATGTTCATATCATGGCTTTCGCCAACAAACTGGCAATTTTTTTAATAATTACATTATATCACACGTCATATTTAAATCATATTATATTTGAGAAAAACAAACGTTTTTCCCCCATCTAAAAGATTGGACTTTACTGCTTAAAAATGTAATAATCAATAATAAATATTAACCATCTATTATATGAAAATAAATTCACATGTTCATATTTCAATTTTTGAAGGAAACGCCAACAATTTGGAAGAATCATTTGCACTCCTCAAGAAAGATATGGCTGACAACAATATTGATGCTTCCATTGTCATCCCTGACAACATAGAAAATTCTCCTAATGTAGCTGATTTGGAAATGGCCCAGAAATTAATCAAAGACGATAACAGATTTTATCTCCTTGGTAGTCCGCAGATTATACAAAGAGGTTCCAGTGAAGTTAGAAAATATGAGGAATTAATCAAAAACAACGTAACCAAAGGAATTAAATTCTTTCCTGGGCATGACCCATACTATCCAACTGACGAGAGATGCTTGCCATACTATAAGATGTGTGAAAAAAATAATGTGCCAATTCTTATTCATACCGGTGAAAATTCAGGAGACAGCGAATGCGCAAAATGGAATGATCCAAAATATATCGTAGAGATTGCCCAAAAATATCCAAAATTAAAAATAGTTATCGCTCACTATTTCTGGCCTAAGATGGATTATTGCTACGCCACCACGAAAGAAGTTGAAAACATTTATTTCGACTTATCTGCGGTAGCCGACGATGAAGTAGTAGAAATGACCGGCGGCATAGAAAAAATTAAAGGTATTTTGAAAAAAACCATTAACGACCGAAGTGATAAAGTAATTTTTGGCACTGACTGGCCGATGTGCGACACTAAAAAACATCTGGAATTAATAACATCAATGGAATTAGGAAAAAATATCGAAGATAAAATATTTTATAAAAATGCTATAGAGGTCTATAATTTACCGTTATAAATTCTATGAAATCACAAATCTATAATCAGCCGAAATATTACGAGATAGCCTTCAGTTTTATTGATGCCAAAAAACAAATTAAACTATTTGAAAAATTTATTGATAAATACAGCAAAATTCCAGTGAAAAAAGTTTTGGATATTGCGTGTGGCCCTGCTTTGCAACTCAGAGAATTTGCCAAACAAAAATATATAGCTACTGGCATCGACTCCAGTCCTCAAATGATAAATTATTTAAATAAAGTAGCGCGAGAGGAGAAAATAAAAATGAATGCCATAAAGGCAAACATGAATAAATTCAAACTGATGAGCAAGTTTGATTTTGCATATATTATGATGGGCTCGATTATTTACACTAAAAATTCTCAACTCTTTCTTTCCCATCTCGATTCAGTTGCTAGCTCCCTAAACACTGGAGGCTTATATTTAATTGAAAATCTAGCTATGAACTGGTCTGATTCTAAATTCCTGAAATCACAATCTTGGACCATGAGGGGGAAAGGGATTAAAGTAAAAACCACTTACAAAATCACACCCCAAAATTCGCTTAAACAGATAGTTACCCAAGATTTCACTATTGAAGTTAACGATAAAGGACACAAACAAAAATTTATCAATCAAGATGAATTAAAAATAATTTTCCCAGAAGAGTTTAAACTTTTAGTTGAAAAAAACAATAAATTTGAATTTCTTGGTTTTTTTGAAAGATACAGCACAAAGAAATTGAAAAACATGTCTCCGGAAAATATTGTATTACTTAGAAAAAAATAGTTTCAAAAAGAATATAGGGGGCGCCTTGGAAAAGGTGCCCCCTATTTAATATTCGTATTTTTATTATATTTTTCTGCTAATCAATAGTAATTGATTTACACTAAATATATAATAAAAAAAGATGGGGGAAATCTGATTCAAAGAATCAAATTTCCCCCAGTGCTACTTGCTTTTCGGTGCGGACTTGGTTTCGGGCTTCACTTTCTTGCCCTTGACCGTAATCTTGGCAACCTTCTGGCTGTCAAGTACTGCTTTACATTTCGACATAGACACCTCACCTCCTTTCATTTAGAATAACCTTCAAGGAAGAAATAACCTCAAAGGTGTTGAGCCCCTCAGGAAATGCCGAGAGGCGGTCAACCAACAGGTAACTCTCCAGCCATTCGCGCAGTAAAGCTTTAGGGGTCCGTCTTAATATCCCCAAAACCCGTTGAAAGAACAACTGCTTGTCCGACTTATTAAGCCGTCGCGCATACCCGCAGTCTTGGTGTAGAGCAACAACAACATCGTCTTTATCGGTGACTAAGCCGACTGGGTACATCCGGCAAACAAGCGGCCGATTTTTGTAAATCGTACACAAGCCCGCTTCCCGTAAACGGCAAGGTGGTTTGAGTTTGTCTACTCGCACTACATCGCCTTCTTCCTCAAAGGAATGGATAAATGACGTGTTGTCATTAATTTCAACAATCTGAACGTCGATATCCAAAAGAGACTCAGTTTCATCTTTGAGTAACCAGACATACCCCTCACAATCGTGATCGCGACAGTCTCGGCATATTAAACCGATATCCCGATAAAGATAATCAAACTCTGAATATAGCTTAAGTAGATCGGGGTTCATTGTCAACTCTCCTTATCATTGGACACTTGCTAATTTCATTCAAGTTAATGCTTATACCCGGCGATGAATAAGAAGTGTAACAACAATTTAATTTTTTACAAAAAAATGTTGAAGCTAAAAAACCGCTTACACCTCTTTTTATACGCTCAGGGCTATCCTTCAAAATGTTTCCTATACAGAGCGAAGGATTTTTAAAGGCCAGTTCAACGCAACTGAAAATTGTTCCATCAGATTGCATATAGACTGCTTCCGGGGAAACAGAGCAGCTCGTATTTACATCAAATTGGTCTATTTCCATAACATCCCTCAATTGGAGTAAAATAGAGTCAGCTCTGCTCTTGGTTTCTCTCGGTTGCAAAAGCAAAAATTCATTATCCTGTGCTCTTCCGTCTGGGTTAACCTCGTTAAAATGGAAACTTTTGACGCCTATGGCAACCATGTCCTTTAAAAATTCTCCGACCCTCGCTTCATTCAACGAATTAATTGTTGAGTAAACCGATAAATCTATGCCTCGTTTTTGTATGAGATGAATCGTGGCAACGCATTTGTCATAAACACCAGCACCCCTGATTTCATCCTGAACAGACAACGGTCCATCGATGCTAATCGCAATGCTTTGGATGCAGCCACCGACATCGTCTATGAACTTTTTGTCTATTTTTGTACCATTTGAAATAAGACTGACAACGAGACCAGATTTATACGCCCTTTTGATAATTAAACGAATATCGCTGCGAATTAACGGTTCGCCACCGGTAATGAAAAGTCTTTTGCCACCGAGCTTAACAATTCGCGATATGGCAGCAAAAGCTTTTTTGGTGGTCATTTCGTAGCCAGAGCAATCACCTATAAGGCAATGGAGGCATTTTAAATTACATCTTTTTGCAACCTCCCAATGCCAATCACAAATTGTAAGCTCGACAGTCATATTTTCAATCCTCCACGAAATCGATTACCCCGACCTGCCCCAGAGTTGAGACGAATTTTCTCACTTCTTTAATATCGACTTCTGCGAAATTTTCTTTTACTAGGACTTCTTCGTCAGTAGTCCTAGAAAAAATTTGCTTCGCCAATGAAGTGGCCAGATCGTCGAGTAAAATGGTTTGATACCTTGTCACCAGATATTTCTCCTGATGAAATGTGTTAAGCCGTGCGTACCGATTGAGTTTGAAACGCCGAAATTCTTCAGGGAACACATAACCGGCTTCTTCCCCGGGATGCATCTCCTCCGGTTCACAAAAACGCCCGTTTTCTCTGACAGCATAGTCAATGCAAAATGAATCTGATTTACTGGCATCGACTTTACAGCCGCACATGCATTCCGACAGAACAAAGCAATCGGAACAGGGTTTTTCCACCCAGGAAAGATTCCTAAATTCACCCAATTCCGATTTATGCCAAATGTCTTCGATTCTTTCCTCAAGGACATTGCCATAATAGATCTCGGATTGGTTGCAAAGACGCAAATCGCCTTTAGGGTTGATGGCGCAAAAAGTAACGCCGGCACCGCAGTCAGCGGACATATTTTCATTAAGCAGGCGTTCGTCCAAGCAAAATGGAATTGCTGTACCCCACCCGACAGGGATTCCGAAGTCATCTCTGGCATCTATCATTTGACCAAGGGCGATTCTAAATTGCTCAAGCGAAGGCTTCAGCTCTGCCGAACGGGCACTGCCAACGCCACCATCTTCGTAGCGATCGACAAAAATGCTTTCCATCCCGGCTCGTTTTGCCAGCTTGATCACGTCGTACATCTGGTCATAATTTACCCTGGTCAACACCGGAATGCATCGCACGTCGAAACCAGCTTGAACATATTTCTTTATGGAATCAAAAGCCGTGCGAAAACTGCCCTTTTTTCCAGCCAAAAAATCATGTTCATTCTCCAGTCCGTGGATTGGAACACCAAGGCACGCCAATTTGCCAGAAAGCCCATCCAGGTAAGCCTGACCATTGGTCACAATAGTAACCGACGAACGCTTTGAAAGCAACTCAATATATTCATTGAGCTTTTCCGCGCCCAGCAAGCTTGGTTCGCCGCCGATCAAATAGACATGCGGCACCCATGACTCATAAATTGATTCGACTATTTTGTCGATTACCCCGAGATTAATCTTCATATTACGATTCGGGTTATAGCAAAACCGGCACCACTGATTGCAAGCGTAGGTGGTTTCTATGTGCACCAAATGAGGCACACTTGGAATATGTAAATCCATAATATTACCTCCCCTTTCCAGGATATTCACCCTTTGATATCTCAATGATGGTATCCATATCATCATTATCTGCTGTTCGATTTTTCTTGGATTGTCCGCATTTTTCACACACGAAGGTAATAGTAAAACCTTTTCTGCTTTTTTCAAGGGAAGCTGGTTTCATCATTCCTCCGCATTTCGACAATCTGTCACCTGGGTTAATGTCAACATGTTTGCTGTGGAGGCAATGCGGGCAATGATTGGTATAACCATCTCCCTTTACAGCCTCTCCGCAATTCTCGCAAACAAAATCCTCTTTCCGA
>WJIP01000276.1 GCA_014730185.1 Caldithrix sp.
AACAATTATTTGTTAATTATTTCATTCCTTTTTTTCAATCGTACGCCCCCCCAAATGCTTAGCAAGAAACTTTTCCATGGCTCTGTAGAAATCAAATCGATTTTCTTCATTCCGGAATCCGTGTCCTTCATTGTCTTTGACCATATAAGGCACATCAATCCCACGTTTCTTGAGGGCTTCCACCATTTGATCGGATTCTGCTTTTTTAACTCTTGGATCATTAGCACCCTGAGCGATAAACAAAGGCGCTTTGATGGAATCTGCATGAAAAACCGGAGATACCGCTTGTAACAATTCTTTATCCTTTTCCGGATGGCCCACCATTTCGTAGAACATTTGTCTGTATTGTTCCCAGTAAGGTGGTAAACTTCCCAGTAAGGTGAAAATATTCGAAACCCCTACATAATCGACGCCGCAGGCATATAAATCGGGAGTAAACACTAAACCTGCCAGGGTTGCATAACCGCCGTAAGAGCCGCCATAAATTCCTATGCGATTTGAATCAGCTATTCCCTGTTCAATCAACCAATGCACACCATCGGTGATATCATCCTGCATGCTTTTACCCCATTCCTTAAAACTGATTTCCCAGAACTCACGTCCGTATCCCGTTGATCCACGGAAATTCATTTGCAAAACAGCATAACCACGGTTAGCCAGGAATTGAACCTCAGGATTAAAGCCCCACACATCACGGGCCCAGGGTCCACCGTGTGGATTAACCACAACCGGCAGATTTTCCGCTTCCACACCTTTGGGCAGGGTTAAATACCCATGGATGGTTAAACCGTCCCGTGCCTCGTATTTAATGGCTTGCATATCCGCCATGTGTTCTTCATTCAACCAGGGACTCACTTCTACCAATTTACGGAAAACTTTTGTGTTAAGATTATAAAAATAATATGATCCGCGTGTTTTATCATTGTACGTGCGAACCATAATTTTGTCCTCATCCCGATTACGGCTTGTAACAACCACTTCCAGATCGGGTAATTTGGCCTGTAAGTCTTTTTGTAATTGTTTACGCTGTTCATCGAAAAAATGATAGCGGCGTTTTTCCAGAATATAGCTTACCCCGGTAATTTTTTTCCGTTTTTTCGAATAAGTAAGGTTGATACGTCCACTTCCGGATGTTTATAGATAATTTCCAATTCTTTTGCGTTTTTTAAATCGTATTTGACAATCGCATCTTTATCACGATTCAAATTGGAAAGTGCGTATATGACATCTTTATCATTAAAAGTAAAATACAACGGGGATAATGTTTCTTTAAAGGTTGTGGTGATCACTGTTTTAAACTCACCACCGGGCTGCTCGCGATAAAGAATGCTGGTATTCACACCATCCGTTGTTGTTGCTAAACGAATGTTACCATCCCAATCGGTAATCCAGCGTGAAATATTTCCCGGATTTTCGGCGATCATTTCCATTTCTCCGGTATTGATGTTAATACGATAGGCATCAAATACCCGTTTATCCCGTTTATTCATCTGAATGATCATTTCTTCTGGATTATCTTCTAGATCATCAACAATGCCTACTCGCACCTCTTCAAAGGGGGTTAATTCCATGTCATTGGTGGCATCGATATTGACGGCATATAATCTGAAATTTTCATCACCACCTTTGTCCTGAACATAAGCGATACGTTGGTTGTTGGCCCAACCGAATCCGGCAATATCTCTTTCGGTGGTACTGGTTAAACGGGTTGCCTGGTCTTCCCCAATTTTTTGCACATAAACATTCAGCCGGTTTTCCCAGGGTTTGAGGAATGCCAGATGTTCACCATCCGGTGAAAGTTGCAGGGATGTTTTTTGAGGATTTCTGAAAAAGTCTTCCAACGGCAAGAGCGGTGGCTGCTGTTCCTGTTGCATACAGGCTGAAAAAAACGATAGGCTTAATATGAGGCCCAGAGTCAAATAGATCCATCTTTTCATGTTCGTTCTCCTAAACTCAGTGAATAAAATTGATTATTTAAATAATGATTAAGGAATTTTTTGGTGTTTGTGTTAAGGGTAATGGTTTTGAAATCATCAGGATGTATCCAGGCTGCTTCAGAAGCATCGTCCCCTGCGTTAACCTGGCCATTAATGTAGGTGCCCTGCACATCTATTATTACATAATGCGCTTGAAGTTGGTCATTCTTGCTATAGCGTATTAAGTCGAAAACATGTACGATATCACCAGCTTCTATGATAACCCCCGTTTCTTCAAAAACTTCTCTTTCCGCCGTTTCCTTGATACTTTCACCGGCTCGGATACGCCCCCCCGGAAGGGCCCACTCATTTGCAGATGGTGGATTCTTTCTTTTAACCAATAATACTTTCCCTTTCAGTATAACAACGGCTGCTACAGCGACTTCCGGAGTAACCATATCATTCTCGAGTAAAACCAACCCCTTTATGTTTTAACACCTTCGCCCAAACATAAGGATTCATGGTGAAAATTAAAACAAATGTAATACGTACAACCTAGTAAAATGTTACAAAACGTATATAAAAAACGAAATTCGACCTGTTTGCCTGTACTGATTATGCTTATGATCCCTGAAATTCGAACGCATAGCTTAAATATTAATTAGAAGCCTGGCTGGGTCTTCCAGTTGTTCTTTAAGGCGCACAATAAAGCTAACGGATTCTCGGCCGTCAATGATGCGATGATCGTAAGACAGAGAAATATACATCATGGG
>WJIP01000277.1 GCA_014730185.1 Caldithrix sp.
AATATCAGGATCTGGTGTATATGTATCATCCAAAGTTAAACAAGTAAAAAAGGAAAATGTTGAAAAATGAACGGTAGGAATTTAATTTTCAGCCACTGCATAATTATGACCTACCGGAAAATTTTCCTAAACGTAAATAGTCTGAAATATTGAATACAAGCCGACGCGTTGATACATATTTTAAAAAAAGTTCGAAACTATTGGACTGCTTCAGGAAATGAAATGACGAATAAAAAAGTAAAACGACTGACTGAATCCGTCAAATGTGCCGGTTGAGCATCGAAACTCAGCCTAAAGGATTTAGGCACGGTTTTAGAAAAATTAACACCCATTCAAGACGATAATCTGCTGGTGGGCATCAATACTGCAGATGACGCCGGTGTGTATCGAATATCGGCAACAACAGCTCTTATTCAGACTGTAGATTTTTTTACACCCATCGTGGACGATCCTTACATGTTTGGTCAAATAGCCGCGGCAAATGCACTCAGTGATGTTTATGCTATGGGAGGTAAACCCATTACTGCCCTCAATATTGTCGCATTTTCCGTTGATCAATTTGAGACCGAAATATTAGCGGAAATTTTGCAGGGGGGGATGGATAAAGTAAATGAAGCCGGCGCTGTTTTAGCCGGGGGGCATACCATCACTGATGAAGAGATTAAATACGGTTTGGCAGTGACGGGTCTCGTCCATCCCGATAAGGTGATTACCAATGCCTGTTGCAAGCCCGGTGACGCTTTAATTTTAACGAAGCCTATTGGCACGGGAGTGATATCCACGGCCATAAAAGCCGAGGGTGAGGGAGCTCCGGTTACGGACTATATGTCTCGTATAATGGCTGAACTGAATGATAAGGCAAGTGTCATTATGCAGAAAATAGGCGTAAACGCCTGCACAGATATTACCGGGTTTGGTTTGCTGGGCCACACCTGGGAGATGGCTAAAGCTGGCGAAGTGGGCATAGAATTGTTTGCTGGCCAGGTACCGCGTTTCGGAAAAGCCTTACACTATGTCAAACAAGGATATATTCCAGGTGGAACACAGCAAAATCGGTTTTTTTTACATGAAAATGTTCAATTCGAAGATTCAATTGATGATGATCTTCGCACCTTGCTGTTTGATGCCCAAACTTCAGGCGGCCTGCTAATATCAGTGCCCCATGACAAAGCTAACCAACTCTTGTCAGCTTTGCACGATGCAGGTGTGAATCATGCTGCGATTGTTGGAAGGGTTGTTGATCAACATAAGTCTCAGATTCATGTATTGAAGGATTGAATCATAATAAGAACTATCTCTTTTTTATCTGTATTTTCATACATTACTGCCGTACACTACCGTGTATAGAGGTTATGGGTCCGAATAAAATCGTAAACATTAGCCGGCAGCATAGTTTGTACGCATTTATTCTGACTTATCCGTTCACGGATTAAACTAGAGGAAATTTGAACAAGCGGCGTATCAATGTTAATTATACGGTATGTATGAAATGGCATGGAAGGACGAATCAAAGACCGGCGGAATACAGCCAACTGACACATTTCAAGAATACGCTCGGGTTCTTTCCATTCCGAGAAATTCTCCAAATTATCATCGCCTATAATAAAATATAAATTGTGCTGAGGGTATTGACCTTTTAGATACTGCAGGGTATCGATCGTGTAGGAAATGGTTTGTTGTTTGATCTCAAAATCATCAACGCTGAAATTTACATATGGGTCTATGGCCTTTTGGATCATTTGCAGTCTTAATGCGCCTTCGGTAATATGGCGACGTTTATGAAAAGGATGACGATGAATGGGAATAAAACAGACTTTTTCCAGTTTGAGGAAATCGGCTATCCACTCCGCCACAATTAAATGGCCGATATGTATAGGATCAAAAGTTCCTCCAAAAACCCCTAAAGCTTTTGCATCCCTGTCTGAAATTTTATTCATTAGAAGCGAGGAGCTCGTTCTCTAAATTACGGACCTCATCGAGCAACTCACTTTTAGGAAATTGCTCTTTAAATTTTTCAATATCATTTCGAGCTGCCTGATAATCATCAATCTGTAACTCGGTTTCGATTTTAGCCAGCAGAGCATTATCAGCCCAGACCGAATCATAATATTCATTTAATAATTGTTCGAAATATAATATCGCTGCCTTATATTCATGCATCTTTCTATAGATTTGTGCACTGTCGTATTTCTTTTTAGCTAATTTATTTCGGCAATCATTAATTTTATGTTGAGCCTCATCTTTTAATTCATGGGCCGGAAACTGCTCAATAAATAGCTGAAATGCACGGATTGATTTTTCGGTATACTCCTGATCTAGTGATGAGCGGGGTGATAACTGATAATAACTCTTGCCCAGTTGATAAATCGCTTTAGCGACTAATGGACTGCGGCTCATGTTGTTGATCAGTTTTTCAAATTCTGCTGCCGCTATTAAATATTCATCCATGTGATAATGAGATAGGCCAAGATAATATTGTGCACTATCGGCAACGGCACTACCCGCATATCTTAAGGTTACCACTGTAAATTCGTTAGCGGCGTCATAATAATCCTCTTCCTGATATTTTTTCATTGCATATTCAAAATATTGTGAGGCCGTCCAGTCTGCCTGTGGTTTAACCCCCGCGCAATTGATCATAAGTGTAGTCAAAATCAACAGCAGTAGATAGTGGATCAACTTTTGTATTAAAAGTTTCATAACTTTTCGTCCTTCTCAGTTTTCATATTTTTCCGTATCCTCAGGTTCGTACAATAATTGTAATTTTTGTTAACGCTTCATCATGCTTATGAGTTCGAAAAATTTAAAATCAGGAACGCATGGAATAGAACAAATAAACAACCGTACCGATGGAAGATATTATGATTAACGGTTCAAATATAATGGTCCATGGCGTCGATTTTACTATATTGCCTTTTAAAAATGGAAAGTTTTTACTGTCTAACTTTTCCAGTGGTTCATCGACAACATCGTTAAATGTATTATTGAATTCCAATTTTCGTGAAAAACCCTGATCGTAGCCATTCTCAATAAATCCGCTGAAATTGTACTGTATAATACGTTCATTTTGAGCTTTAAGACCAAGTAAAGTTTTAGCATGTTCCTTGTAATAAACGTCTACATCAAATTTAAAAACAGTTATACTCAGAGCCGAGTCTGCATTACTTAACTGCATTGAATAATTGTCCAATACATCGCTGAAGATATACTTTAAGAAAAGATGCTTGTCTTTTGGCATGTTTTGTACGAGTAGTTTTATGCTCGAAATATTTTGATTGGTTAATACGGGCTTTAGGACTGAATCTATATCACGTTTCAACAGTTTTTCCATCAATTCCGTATTAGTTAAGCGCTCATTGCCGGCCCAGGTTATCCCCCCGGCAAACAGAATAACTGTGATTATCAACCTTAAATACATCTTATCAACTTAGGTTAGCATATTTTTTTTTGCAAATCTTTCTCTTGATAACTAATCCAATGGTTGCCGGCCAATTTACATCGTAGAGAGGCACATTCTGTATGTTTGTAATATTCGATGCATTCTGCTTCCTGCAGTAAATTGAAGCTCTGGCTAGGCCTTAATTAATTATCCCATAAAAATCTGCCATGCTGTTTATATAATCTGCCTGTATCAGGCAAAATGAAGCATTTGCTGTAATTACTACTAACTATGTATGCTAATCTGTTCTTTCAAAGATATCAGCCATAATAGGTTGTGATGATCAATTTATTGAATAATGTCTCAATAATGAATAAAAAAAGGATAAAACAATCGTCGTATATTTTATGGTCATTGGCCGGTAGACAATAAATTTTATTTCACATGAAAAAAAGACTTGACATCATATTTTGGATTTATTATAATTGGTGTACTAAAGTACATTTTGAAAGGGTGTATCATGAAAGGACTTACTGAGCGTCAGCGATCGATATTAAAAATGATTAGCCAAAATATTGAATCGAAAGGTTATCCCCCTTCCTACCAGGAAATAGCCAATGAATTTGGTATAAAATCAAAATATGCGGTGCTTAAGCACATTGATGCTCTGGTTGAAAAAGGATATCTGGAGAAAGATTCATCCGCTCGGGGATTGCGAATCATATCCGATGAATTTGCTCCCCAGAACAAAAATGAAGTCTCCGTTCCGGTCATTGGTCGGGTGGCCGCCGGTTATCCTATTTTAGCCGAAGAAAATGTTGAGCGTTATGTGCCTATACCCCGTTCGCTTATTAAAACCGAAGGACGCTATTTTGCTCTAAAAGTTCATGGGGATAGCATGATTAATGCCGGCATTTTTGAAGACGACATGGTGATTGTCAATTCCACAAACCGGGCCTCTAATAAAGAAATTGTAGTCGCTTTGGTGGATAACGAAGTGACTGTGAAACGATTAATGCAAAAAGGGGCGACAACATTCCTTAAAGCAGAGAATCCTATGTACAATGATATTTTTCCGGAAGGCGAATGGTCCATTCAGGGTAAAGTGGTCGGATTAATTCGGGAAATTAACTAGAGCATTGCGATGAGTAAAGAAATCAAACATGCAATTTATAGCGAATTTACGGATCGCCAATTTTTTACCGACCGCGATTTTTATGATATTCCCTTGTTGGGAGAGGTTAAAATTGATCCGCTCCGGCATAGCAGTCATTATTCTATCGGCGAAGTGATTCGAAATCTCCATAATGATAAAGAACAGTCTCTAACGTTGCAGGCAATGGATAATGGTCTCTCCGGAGAAGGTATTTTAGAAGGTGATTTTTTAACGATTGATGTTCATAAAAAAGTATTGGATGGATATATAACTGCCGTACAGATTGGAAAAAAACTCTATATTCGGCGCCTGTTCTATAATAAACAATTGATACGCTTGGAAGGCAGTCAAATGCAAGATACACCGCTAATAATTGATCCCAAAACCCCGGGGTTTAAAATTCTGGGTAAGGTGGTTACTGTCTTTAGAGCTTTATAGTTTGTTAAACAATTAGTTCTGGCATCCTCTCAGGATGCATTAAGTCGTATCAATAACGATGGAAACAACACCCATTAGTGATTCATAGGTTGAATCCGAATGGCTACAATCAGTAAAGTACGCCTCTGTATGCCCTTGGAACATATTTCATTAATACACGCCCGTCAACTGGCTCTAAAAGCACAAAATTTTGATCATTACCCGTTGGGTAATGGAAAAGAAAGTGTATCCCGCTTGATTGATCAATTGGGTTATATCCAGATCGATACTATTGCCGCTATTCAAAGGAGTCATCATCATACCCTATGGATTAGGATGGATGGATATGATGTAAATTATCTACACGAATTACAGGCCAAAGATCGCTCTATCTTTGAGTACTGGACTCATGCTATGTCATATGTTAATATGACCGATTATCGATATTTTAAATCCCGCATGGATCATTTTAGAGATCCCAAACATCCATGGATTCGAAAGCGACTGCAAGAGTGTGGCCATCTCTTCAATCCAATTATGCAGCAGATAAGAGAAAATGGTCCGATGGGGATAAGCGATTTTAAACATGTTTCACCTCAGCCCTCCGGAACCTGGTGGAGCTGGAAACCGGTAAAAATTGCTCTGGAAATCTTATTCTGGCGGGGAGAACTGATGGTCGCCGAACGCAAAAATTTTCAGAAAAGATATGACTTATCTGAACGCATTTTACCTAAGCACCTTGATATTTCCTTAGCTAATGATGATGAAGTTGCCCGTTATTTGGTGCGTCGCGCTTTGAATGCACTAGGGATTGCCAGAGCTAAAGAAATCAATCAATTTATGCAGCCGGGAGCCGAGCGTGATATTGATTTCCGTGCAGTATCTGCCGAATTGATTTATGACACTATACAAGATTTAATATCAACCGGGGAAATACAGCAAGTCAAGGTTGAAGACTTGCACCATAATTATTACCTCTTCCAAAATAAATTGGAGGAAGTTGACCTGGAAGATATTCCAACTTCCCGAGTTTATCTTCTTTCACCTTTTGATAATCTTATTATACAGCGCGAACGTATTAAAACACTATTTCATTTTGATTATAAACTGGAATGTTATCTACCAGCAAAAAAGAGGAAATACGGTTATTTTGTTTTGCCTATCTTGTGGAAAGGGCAATTCATCGGCCGCTGTGATCCAAAAGCTGATCGCAAAACAAAGATGTTAAACATCAATTATTTAATGTTCGA
>WJIP01000278.1 GCA_014730185.1 Caldithrix sp.
GAGCCACCATTAAAAGCCACCGCCAAAGCAGAATTTAAGTTATTTCGGGCGGCCTGCGTTGTTCGGTTATTGGCTAAAGTAGCTACCCGCATTCCAAAAAATCCTGCTAGAGCACTACAAACCGCTCCAACCACAAAGGAAACCGCAACCAGCTCGGTCCCCTTAGCCTTATTACCAATAAATAACAGAATGGCCACGGCAAGAACAAATAAAGAGAGTACCTTATATTCCCTTGACAGAAAGGCCATTGCTCCCTCTCTTACAGCCTTGCCGATTTCCTGCATGCGTTCGTTACCCGGATCCTGTTTAGCAATCCACTGACTACGCCAGAATGCAAATAATAAGGCTAAAACACTGAAGGCAACTACAATTACAAAAATCATTGAATTCATAAGTTCCCTTTCCTCATTTCTCAGCTTACTCTATAAAATACCGGTTGAAGTTGTTCATCGCTTCGTTAATCCCGGCCGATACGCATAGCTCCAAACCTTCTGCTGCATAGGGCATAATGGTTTCTAACTTAATCCTTTCATCCGCTCGGAAATCCGAAAGCACAAATTGGACCGAATCATCAAACGTATTTCCTACACCTATTTTAAGCCTCTTAAAATACATGGTATCCATATGTTCAATTATAGATCGAATGCCATTATGTCCCCCATCGCTGCCCCGGGCCCTAAATCGCAGAGTTCCCAGCGGCAAATTGAAGTCATCAAAAATAATAATGACACGATCCATTGAAAGCCCGTAAGCTTCACAGATATTTTTTACCGCCATACCGCTAAGATTCATGAAAGTTGTCGGTTTAACCAGCATTAAATGCTCACCTTTTGCCTGAATCATACAATTTTCGTATGGGCCTTTACCCGATGAAAACGTACTGTTATACTTTGCGGAAAAATAGTCTAAAAATAAATATCCCACATTATGTCTGGTCATCTGGTAACGCTTGCCCGGATTACCCAAACCAAAAACAGCCCACGAAACGATCTTTCCCAACTTATTCGGATTCTTCTTCCTCTTCATCAGATTCACGGGAACCAATAACTTCAGGTTCGGCCATTTCTTCTTCTTCCTCAACCTCTTCCTCTTCTTCTTCAGGCAATTGCGGATATTCCACCATACAAAGGACATCTTCGGGATCATCTAAAATTTCAAACGGGTAATCGGCCAAATCTTTAACACGAAGACTATCACCCATGTTGAGTTCACTCACTTCAAGCTGTAAAAAATCCGGCATATCTTTGGGCAGTACGGATATATTGATTTCAGTTTTATAGGTGGAGAAGATACCACCCTCCTGAATACCAGCTGGTTCGCCCTCAAAATGCAACGGAACGGCGAGTTCAACTTTATGACCTGCCCTTATTCCCATAAAGTCCACATGCAAAATATATCCTTTAACCGGATGGTATTGTGTTTCCCGGACGATGGCTTGCTGTTTTTTATTTTTTACTTTCAACATCAGTATGGAATGATCTTCTTTCAGTGCCATCTCAAAATCATGACGATCCAGAGAAACCGGTATAGCTTCTTTACCTTCACTATAGTAAACAGCGGGAATTCTATCTTCACGTCTCAGCTGATTTAAGCCGGATTTACTTAAATCCTCACGGACTTTTGTCGCAATAATTGTTTCAGCCATGTTAAGCTCCTAATTTGCATTGATAAAAAAATGCAAGCTATTGCTTGCATTTCAATTTGCCATTATGCTGGGGCGGCAGGATTTGAACCTGCGCATCGCGGGACCAAAACCCGCTGCCTTACCACTTGGCTACGCCCCAAATCGTAAAATTTGCAAATTTTTAATTTAATGTTTGTTTACCGATAAGTCAAAATTTTTACGGTTCTCAAAACACTATTATTCCTAGTTCATAGGGCCATAACAAACGATACAGACTTCCTGCAAAATACATAGTTACCACTAATTAATCCTTTGGTTTTACTGGTGTAGTGCTTACCTTTTCAAAACTGATTTATATGCACCGGTCTAATTACCCGATCTATTGTACGCAACATTTTAAATCCTTGCTTATCACTTGCAATAAATGTGCAATGAAGATAAATTTGTTTTTTTAATTTCCGGCAAACCTTTGTCGATGGCTATAAAATATTATGCAGCAATAGTAAATTTATTGTTTATGAAACTGAACGTACCCAATCAACTCACAATAATACGGATTCTTCTCACCCCTTTATTTGTTATTTTAATAATTTCCGAAAATACATCCTATCAACGGATTGCCGGCATCATTTTTTTAATAGCTTCATTAACCGATTGGTATGATGGTTACTTCGCCCGTCGGTTTCATCTTACCTCGCGCTGGGGCCAATTTATGGATCCTCTGGCCGATAAAGTACTGGTATCCAGCGCCTTGCTGGTATTTGCTTATTTGAATCTGGCCTTCTGGTGGATGGTACTCATTATTATCATCCGGGATTTTTTGGTTACCTTTTTGAGATCATTCGCCATGTACATTGGTAAGCCCATCATTACAAGTTTTATTGCAAAATGGAAAACGTTTTTACAGATGGCCTACATATTTCTAATCTTAATTTATATCAATATTCCGTCTTTGCCGGAACTGCGCATCGAGCAACTTAACCGACCGTATCTGGCGTGGTCAAACATTCTTTTATTGCTTTTGGTGATTATGACAACCATAAGCGGTATCCATTACGTGGTTGTCAACCGTTCGCATTTATTTGAATTATTCCGAAGATTGATTAATCTTCTGAACCGAACATAGGAACTGGCATCATGAAATTTATAGTATATACATTTGGCACCTTTTTTGGAACCGGATTTGCCCCTGTTGCCCCCGGTACTGCCGGAAGTTTAGCGGCAGCGGTTTTGATGTATCTATTACCGTTCAACGAATTATTTTGGATTGCAATAATTCTTATCCTGTTCATTACAGGAGTACTTTGCGCTTCCCAAATCGAAAGAGAAAAAGGTCATGACGCCGGCCTGATTGTGATTGATGAGGCTGTTGGGCAATGGCTCGCCTTACTTTTTGCCCCCCACACCTGGACAGCCTATTTGTCCGGTTTTTTCCTTTTTCGCTTAATGGATATCTGGAAACCTTACCCAATCAATAAATCTCAAACTTTACCCAAGGGCTGGGGGGTCATGATCGATGATGTGCTGGCCGGATTATATACCTTAATCGTCCTTCATCTAGTCCTCTACACAGGATTGATTTCATGAAAGGCCTGGCTGAAATCATTTCTATTGGAGACGAGGTGTTGTCCGGTTATACCGTGAACACCAATGCCGCATTTCTGGCCCGAAACTTGACCGAAAATGGCTTTGAAGTAGGATGGATAACGGTTGTGCAGGATTCACATGAAGAAATTCTCAACGTCATCGAACAGGCCCGAAAAAGGGCTGCGGCTGTTTTGATAACCGGTGGTTTGGGGCCAACGCCCGATGATATCACCAAAAAGGCCATCTGCACGTATTTTGACAAAAAACTCGTTTTTGACAACGCCGTGCTAACTCAGGTTGAGCGCTATTTGAATGAGCGTAATATCGAAATGAATGAAAGTAACCGCAATCAGGCTTTGATTCCCCAATACGATGAACTGATGCCCAATCCTATGGGCACAGCACCAGGGCTTATTTATCAAAAAGGACATACTTATTTCATTTTCATGCCTGGTGTACCCGGTGAAATGCGCTATATGACCAAGACGTACATCCTACCTTTTTTACATAAGCAACTTTCGCCCTCAAAGATGCAAAATTTAATCTTAAGAACCACCGGTATTCCGGAAGCCCGGTTATATGAAAAAATCAGGGATATCATGGAAGCATACAGCATGTTTCCAATTGCATTCTTACCACGTTACATTGGAGTTGATATACGATTCCGTTTACAATCGGATATGTCGAGCCAGCATCAACAATTCCGAGATTTTTACCATGCTGTTCATCACCGTGTTGCAAAATATGTATTTGCCGAAGAAGAGATAGAGCTTGAAGAGGCTTTAGGCAATATTCTGCACCACCGTAACTTAACGCTATCCCTTGCTGAGAGTTTTACGGGAGGCTTGATCAGTGATTTAATCACCAATATTCCGGGTAGCTCCCATTATTTTTCAAGCGCATTTACCACCTACAGCAATCAGAGTAAAATAGATTTATTAGGGGTTAGGGAGAGTACCCTCAAACAATACGGCGCTGTGAGTAAAGCGGTGGCCGTTGAAATGGCACGGGGAGTTCAAATTAGCCAGCAAACGGACTGTGCTATCGCCACCACCGGTATCGCAGGACCCGGCGGACAAACAGCGCAAAAACCGGTTGGCCTCAGTTACATCGCAGCACGTTATGGATCGCAGGAAACCGTTCGGGAATTTCGCTTCGGAACAGAACGGCTCATTAACAAGAAACGCGGTGCTGTCGCCGGTATGGAATTATTGCGCCGCTTATTGCTTGACCTCCTCTAAGTTTGAATATATTTTGGAGCTCTGAATTTAATTGTAAAATTAAATAAATATAAAGTAACGAACATGCCATCAATTCAATTTAAAACGAGTAAAGCCGGAAGGCAGTTACAGCGTCAGGAAAGTTTCGATCGGTTCAAGAAACAAACCCTGTTCGCAGACCTTCCTCTAAAAGATCAGGCTTTCATCAAACACTGTTTTATTGAAATGCATTTTACGTTTCAGGAGTTTAGGCAAGTCGTGGAAGCAGCCCGCGATTTACAAATGTGGAACATGCCAACCTTGCAAAAATGGTGGGCAGGAACCACGGTAACAAAGTCCGAGGCCAATGACAAACAAGTATTCATAAAAGCTTTACAATCCTATATGGAGCAAGTTAAAAAGAAACCCAAATCGTATAAACTCTTCCGGGGCAAACCACCGGAAAAAGTAAAGCCTTCTGAGAATGATATCGATCAATCGAAAAAAAATATATTCGGATGGTGCCCGGTAGCCTCCGAAAAAACAGTTTGCTGTAATTTGCGAACCATCGATGCGGTCGAAACCTGTGCTTTCGGTTGCAGTTACTGTACGATTCAAACTTTTTACTCTAACACCGTAGCTTTTGACGTCAATATAAGGACGAAGTTGAAGGCAATCGATTTGCGTAAAGATCGCCGATATCACATCGGTACCGGTCAGTCTTCTGATGCCCTGGTATGGGGTAATCGTAACGGATTGCTGGATGATTTAATTAAATTCGCCTTTAAATGGCCGAATGTTTTGTTGGAGTTCAAAACAAAATCAGCCAATATCGGTTATTTTCTTGAAAACCATATTCCACCAAACGTCGTTTGCAGCTGGTCTCTTAATCCGCAGATCATCATCGAAAATGAAGAGCACTACACCGTAAGTCTGGATAACCGGCTGAAAGCCGCAAAAAAAGTAGCTGACCTGGGGATTAAAGTGTCTTTTCACTTTCATCCCATTGTCTATTACGATTCCTGGAAACAGGACTATTCTGAAATTGTTCAGCGCATCCTGAACACCTTCAGCCCGGAACAGGTATTATTCATTTCATTTGGTTCAGTTACGTTTATTAAACCGGTCGTTAAGCAGATACGCAAGCGTGGTTTCTCCACTAAAATATTGCAAATGGAACTGGTAAAAGATCCACACGGCAAACTGACGTATCCTGACCATATTAAAATTGAAAAATTTCGTACCATGTATCAATCTTTTAAACCTTGGCATAAAAAAGTCTTCTTTTATTTATGCATGGAAAAGGCTGATCTCTGGGAGCCCACTCTTGGATATGTCTACAAAACCAATGAGGATTTTGAAAAGGCTTTGCTTGACAGTTCATTTAAAAAAATCATTTATTAATAAACTTGAGTCTGCAGCTTAACGTCTGGATTGCAGCTAAATCTATCCTTCTTGTTACAGTTGGTTAACAAGGCAAAATTTTGTAACTTAAATATACCAATCAATATTCAAAGGGTACTATGGATTTTCGACCAAAGGAACTTTTTTACCTTCCAAACCTGCTCAGCCTAAGTCGCATTTTGCTGATAATTCCCATTGCCTATCTCATAAAGATCAATACGATTATGGGTAACCAGATCCTTATTTTACTGGCCCTGTTGATTATTGCTACAGATTATTTAGACGGATACTTCAGCCGGAAAATGGATTTGGTTACGGAAATGGGAAAATTGCTCGATCCCATCGCCGATAAGGTCGCCATGGCTGTGGGCC
>WJIP01000279.1 GCA_014730185.1 Caldithrix sp.
GCCTTGAACAGAGCGGCCATCCAATCCGCAGCACGTTCATTCCATAATAATGGGATACGACTCATATTCTCAACACCCCCGGTCAGGTATACGCTTCCCTCATCCGACTGAATACGATACCAGGCATCGGCCACAGCCTGCATACCACTGGAACAATTGCGCTGCACGGTATAGGCTGGAATTTCATAGGGTAAACCGGCATAAAGAGCGATAATTCTGGCAATATTGGCCGCTTCCGGCGGTTGAGCCACATTGCCAACGATCACTTCATCAATATCTTTGTCATTCAAATTCAGTCGTTCGGTCAATTCTTTTAAAACGACAGCCCCCAGTTGTTGAGCCGGCATCTCTTTGAACGCCGTGCCATATTTGGCATATGGTGTTCTTAAACCGTCAACGATGACTACATTTTTCATAGCACCCTCTATGTTTCATAATCATGAATTGTTTACATTTTATCGTTTTAACACGCCCTCACAAATCACAGTAACAATTTGGTTTGCGGCGCTTCTCAAATTGTATTTTTCTGAAGCTCCCAAAATCCATTGACGCGCTACCTCGTCTATGGATCCGAAAATCATTACCTTAATGACATCTACATCCAAGTCGGTCCTGAATGAGCCATCGGCTTTGCCTGTTTTAATAATGGATGAGATCATGTTCAGAAAATCAGAAAATTTTTGGTTATGGTAGTTTTTAAGAAATTTGCTGGATTGACGTAATTCAACCTGAAAAACCTCGGCTAGCCGACAATCTTCTTCAATGATTTCGAAATGGGTATGAATGAGGTGTACTAATTTACCGGCGGGATTGTCAACCGAATCAATCGACTTTTGGAAGCGATCCAGAATCGCTTCCATTTTTTGCTCAAAAAGGGAGATGAGTAAATCATCTTTGTTCTTAAAATAGTTATAAATGGTGCCATCTGCCACACCGGCCTTAAGGGCCACATCCTTAACGGTTGCATTATAAAACCCTTTATGGGCAAAAATAATAACAGCAGCTTCAATGATGCGCTCTTTTTTATTCAAACGGTCAGTATCGTTTTTCATAAAGCACCATTTTGAATGAACGTTCATTCAACTTAATAAATATATAGTATATTGCAATATTTAATTATAAATTATCTGTAATTTTTTGAATATAATTTGTAAAATATGATTCAATCTGTGTATATTAATGAAGATATAATTTTTTATTAAAGAAATAAAGAATCGTGTACGATAATATTTCCTTGTTTTGTTATTTGATTGGTTTCACTTTAGATTGCATTAGAGGCAATTTTTATTATACGTTATAGCACGTTAAGTTGTGGTATTTTCATTGAGTGATCGGAGCGTTTTCTCCTTTAAAATTGAGAGGAATTTATTCTGGCAAACCATCCGCACATCTTAGTTGTTGATGATGATGTTGAAATCGGCTTCCTGTTGGGAGAGCTTCTCGACAAATTGGAATACAAAGTAACTAATGTTCAGAGAAGTCCGGATGCACTTGAACTCATTAAAGACAAAAAAAACGATTTCGACCTGGTCATCAGTGATCTTTCAATGCCTACCATGTCCGGCATTCAGTTGGCAAACCATATTAAAGAGATCAATAAAGCGCTGCCTGTAATTATCATGACGGGTTACAGCGAACGTGTATCCCAGGCCAAGTTAAAAGAAATGAATGTTGAAGATATTATGGGAAAACCCATAACGTTAAAATTACTGGCCAATACAATCAAAAAAGTATTATCTGTGCCTAATAAATCCAATTAATATTCGATCCGCTTATCGGGGCACGCTATTCGCCAATTTTTTATACACGGTTCCGTAAAACATTTCCAAATACCTTCGTGTGTCATCCCTTTCCAAATTACTGACATAACGCCAAAAACCATACACCCGAGATAGCGTCATCAACCGGGAGGCATATAACTGCCAGGTATATCTGGATTCTATACGCTTTATCGCAGCATTTGAAATATTTGTCCAGTATTTTTTTTCTTTTTTACTGCGATCAAAAAATTTGAGCAGGGAATTAACAACACGTTCACCGTAATTAGGATCAATATGAAAGCCCGATTTGCCGTGTTCAATAATCTCCAGGGGGCCTCCGTACATCGTCGCGAAGGTAGGCAATCCAGAACTCATTGCTTCCACCACGGTCAATCCGAAAGCCTCAAAAAGAGCCGGTTGCACAAAAACGCCTTTCTGGTCAGCAACAAAACGATACAACTCCCCCGTAAAATTTTTATTCAACTGGCGTCCGACCCATCTTACCTTGTCCTGTAATTGGTGTTCTTGAATCAGATGGTGCATACGCTGAATTTGCTCTTTTTCTTCATGATCCTTTGATTCATCAATATTTACATAGCCGGCCACCAGGAATAGATTTGCCTTTGCTTGCAATTTTTCACTCTTGCCGTACCACTCCACCAGACCGGTTATGTTTTTGATGTGATCCAGGCGGGACATAGCAAAAATAAGGGGTTTCGTATTATCCGCGATCTGACCCACAGTATCGTCTTGAGGAGAACCGTAAATCATCTCTTCCAGTTCCGGGTGTAAATCTTTGAGCCGGCGTTCTTCATAAGTATACGGAAAATAAACATTGGCGTCCGCCCCCGGGGAAACAATATTGAATTTGGGATCAAACACATCCACGCCATTGACCACCCTGTATAAATCAGGCATCGTAAATGAAGCATAACTCTCATACTGACCGATCGTATTTTTGTGGCCGGCAATTTCCTGGTATGTGCTGGTTATAATAAAATCGGCCGCGTTCATCGCCAGAAGATCGGCGGAAAACTGCGCAGAGAAGTGGTAATTTTCCTCGTTATTTTTCCAGTATAAAGCAGAAAACAGGTATTTTGTTTTTTCCAGAGCATGGGCAATGTTACATTGCGTCACTCCCAGACTTTGAGACAATAAATAAGCCACGAGGTTTCCATCGGAGTAGTTGCCGATAATCAAATCCGGTTTACCACTGAGTTCAGCCAGTATGGCTTTCTGGGCTTCTCTGGCAAAACGCTCCAAATAGGGCCATATTTTGAATCGCGAAATCCAATGCGGAATGATATCGCCATTTTCGTTACGAAAGGGAACGCGTAAAATTTTTGCGTTTCGCGTACCGATAATATTTTCTTCGGGCATATCACACGTGGTTTGGCCTGCTTCCGGTATTAAACGGGTGACTACCAGTATTTGCGGTTCAATATCGAGCCCCTGGCTGTATATGCGATGGCGCATTTCTTTTTCCAGAGCCCTGACCTGATCGAGTATATATACTACCTGTCCACCTGTATCCGGCAAGCCCAGCACATTGGACTGTCCGAAATAACCATGAACAGAAATGACGGCTAAATTGAATATCATTGGAATACGGGCCAGAAAGGTCTCCAGCTCTTTGGGATCGGGAGCTTCCAAAATACTGGATAACAGAGTGAACGTATCAATCATACGGGCAGCATCTCTGCCCCATCCGGGCTCAAACCCCAGGGAATGCAGATGATCTTTTAATTCCTCAACATCAGTATCTTCAGGTTTCGTTTCCAGATAATCTATGGCAGATTGCAGATTTTTTTGCAGTTCTTTAACCGTTTTTATCTTGTAATTAATCATCAGTTGTTGTCCGTTGTACTGATGCACGCGCAAAAAATCCACCAGTCGTTTATCGCCTTTTTCAAGGTCACCAAACAGCCGATTGGAAAGATAGCGGTTTAAAAAAGATACCCCCTGCCCAATGGACCGTTTATCTTTTAGGCGCGGGAATTCCCGGTTAAAGGGTTCTATATCATATTCAATAATCCATTCATCTTCCCGTTGACCCGGCTCTACCATATGTTCTTTAAATTTGAGAAACTCATCCACAAAGATGGTTTCATAAAGAATATCATGTACATGAAAACGAACATATTGCCAACTTGCCACATCATTCCGGCTGGTCATATAAAACCAGGGATCCTGGATAGCTGCTTCCTGAGCATTTAAGAACATAGTTTCCAAACGGCTGCCCTTTAACACAGAACCGGCTTTGCTGTTGGTAAATGCCTTGTATTCATCCTGCAGTTCGGAGCTCAAAAGAAATGCTTTGTTCAACTCCAGATATCGCTTGAACAACAAGTAAATCGCATTGCGGTTTTCGTTGAAGAAGTTATCCATCTCGTTATCGTACATAATACATCCTTTATTAAATTATCTGATAAAATTATAGTGGAATAAGCCCTCAATAATACCATCGGCATAGGTTTTTTGGGCAAAATAAATACCATCTGTTTTTTTAAGATCTTCCAGCTCCTGACTGTAATTTCCTACCACAACACCTGCCATTTCGGTCTTTAGCATTTCGGTATCATTACCGGAATCACCGGCGACTAATATTTTATGTGCCGGAAAGTTGAGTTGCTCAGATATAAACTGAATGGCTTTTCCTTTGGATGCCCGATGGGGCAAAACATCAACATGCTTACCATGAGAATAAATAATATTAGCCAAAATATTGTGTTGGTGAAACCGCTCTTCTAATTCCGATAAATTAAACCCAACACTATCCATGACATCAAAACTGATCTTATATGGACGCTGAACAACCGCAGGTTGTTGTGTTAATCCCGGTGTGGCTTTAAGAAGCTCCTGAATGGCTTCCGGTTGCCATTGTTCTTTGATGTGGAGTTCCCATTCTTTATTCTTCAACAAACTCGGTCCGTAGTTAATTTCACTGCCAACGGAAGTAATCCACAATTCAGGAGTTGGCGTCTGCCATTCCCGCAATATATTAACGGCGCTATCCAAACGCCTTCCGGAAGCAATACCGAAACCGGTATAGGAATGCATTTTATCAAATACTTCCGCAAAACGGTGTACAGCTTGTTGATTTCCAATCAGGGTATTATCGATATCAACGATCAACAACTGGGTTTTGTCTTTAAACATTTCCGAGAACTTGTTACTGCGTTTAAGATAATCATTCATAAAATTGTCTTTATTTTCATTCCTGAATTTTTAAATTGACCTTGAATATGTATGAGACATCAATCTGCCAAAAGATAGGTTAGGGTAAAAAATAAAAGCGGTTTGCGCAAATATTATGCAGGGGTTCATTCCATATAAATTGAACAATGGACAGCAGCAGAACACGTTAAAAAAGGATGCTGCAGGAACTCCTGCTCATGAGGTTTAAAATGGCAAAAGTTCCCGCATCCCAATTTTAAAAAGTCGAAATTAAATCAATCCTTGTGTTCTTTGAGGTGTTTTAAATCCGCCTCCGAAAAGTAGCTTTTGCTGAACTTTTTAACGAGATCCCGCAGTGTTTTTACATGATTCAGATCGGTAGTTTGTTTGGTTTTCATGGCATAAACCAGCATCTCATGCAACATAGTAACTTCACTGGTGTACTTTTTCTGTTTTTCAACATCATTATTATCTACCAATTTAATTCGTTGAGTCATGAAGTACTGGGTTACAATGTGCTGAAATTCATTGGCGTGCGATTCTTTATTGGTTATCCACCTTACCAATTGATTGTAATTTACCGTATTTGCTTTCTGTAACTCCATAATCATATTCATCGATTTCTCAATGGTATCCAGATGTTCATTAAGCATGTCAATGCGCATCTTGTCTCCGTAGATACCACATGGGATCTCACAGTGAGCTCTTGAGTGCTGTACTGCAGCAGCTAAAAAAATTAGCGACAACATAATGGCATACATTTTTTTCATGGTAACCTCCTTTGAGTTTAATAGCCCAATGTGCATAAGCTAAACGAATAATTTTATATTGAGCTTAGTGAATCGTAAATTTATGTCTTTTTATTCCTTACTGATTATTATAGGTTTCTATCCTATCTTCATAAACCACCAATTCGATACCGGCCTTTCGGAATAACTCTCTTGTTTCCTGTCCGGCATGGTAGCGTCTTTTGGCAACTACTTTTTGTATACCCACACTGATAATCAGCATAGCACACACCCTACAGGGCTCCATCGTACAATACAATGTTGTGCCCTGCAAAGACACACCGTAACGGGCGGCCTGGGCAATGGCATTTTGCTCGGCATGTATGGTGCGAACGCAGTGCTGCCGCTCATTACCATCTTCGTCAATTACTTTTCGCAATTGATGGCCCACTTCATCACAATGGGCAAAACCAGGAGGTGAGCCCACATAGCCGGTGCAAAGAATACGTTTATCCCGTACGATAATACTGCCACTCTTACCCCGATCGCAGGTGGCCCTTTGGGCCACTTCATCCACAAGTTTAATAAAATATGTGTCCCAGCTCGGCCTTCTGCTTTTTTGAGTCATATTATTCCCTCTACCTGATCCGCTATTCTATCACCGAACAAATACCATCGTTTTGGTAACTATGGATTGCAAGTTTACAAGGCTGTCATTTTGCACAAAATTTTTGATTTATATGCAATTCGTATCAATCTATCATCTTTGAGCTTCCGAGACAAACCGGGTCGGTTACGCAATCAAACCAAGATTCTAATTTAACATTAACTTTGGATGATGAATGCTTATCGGAATGTAATGGATCAACATTATTTCGAAAGAAGATGAGAAGGGCATTGGACACAGGCCGCTCTCCATCCAAATCCGATGGTTGGTTCACCAGACTGTCACCCACTACCATTGTCGTCGAACCGCCCCCATCCAGGTTGAGCGCCTGGTATATATCCCACTGTTCAATCAAATATTGCGCCAGCTCGGGGAGTGTCATTCCCATACTGTAGCCTGGCTGCCGGCCATCCACCGTAAAGAAAAAAACTTTATTGGCCTGGCGGTTATAGCCCACCGCTGTTCGGGGGTGCCGATTATATGTAAAATTTTCCGGAGCCGTCTCCTCCTGCCATTCAACGCTTATGCTGCCATTACGAACTAACCGGGGCATACCTCCTATCATCTGCATTACCGGTTGTTTAACCGGTGGAAAATGATTAACAATCATAACCTGCCTTCCGGCTTCAACATTTGCACTTAAAAACTGAGCGGCCCGGCCATGACCGGATACAATCCAATGATCATCCGTGATGGATACATTGTTTGGGGAATCATCAACAGAACCGTCTATTTGTTTCACATCGAACCGCAGGGTATCTTTTACCTGGTCCGGAGCTTTTACAGGCTTTAGTATGATTTCTCTTCCCCAATGATTGGTTCCCGTTTTGTCTCCATAATATTTATTGAACAATATTAAATCATTTGTACCACGTTCTTGATTCACGCCTGCTATAGGATAGCTACTCTGACCTACGATCATCTTTGCTTTAAAAGAAACAATATCAATCAAGGGTTTGTTGCCGGCAGTTATCATAAAAACACTTCGGGGAAAAGGCATACTGATTGGTATACCATCAATAACCTGGGCATTGACCGGACTCCCGTCTTTTTCAAAGAAATCTCCATTTATTGCCGCAACAATATTAATCTTCTTCTGTTGTTTGCGAAGAACCATACGGGACGTGCGTTCCAGGCTGAACAAACGGTCTTTTGCTTTACAGGTTCGAATACCGACATCCGAACTATCCAGATGTACCTCTAAAATGTTTATGTGCCACGGTTCTTCTGCAATAAAATCATGGTAGTGAATTATACCGGGGGCCACGGATTGCCGGACTGTAATTTCTGCCGAAGCAAAAACAAACCACATAACAATAAAAAAGATTGATCGTTTCATTTGCGTCAATTCTCTCTGATTATTTGATTAATTAAGGATCTTAAAACCGCATCAATTGTAAATAATTGCTTGCCCCTTTGAAATAATTTATCTTGGGCTTAAGGTTTATTTAAATCATTTATTTGCATATGATCTAAATATAGATAAAACGATGGTCCTATTCAATGAATTAAAAGTTGTCAACCTGGTGCGCTCTCTAAATTGGCGTCGAATCAAAAATCTAATTCTAACCGGCAGTTCGTTTTCGCTGTCTGCACTTTTGCAAAAAAATATCATGTGGGGGCGGCCCGCTGTATTGACCATTGAACCAACCAATCTTTGCAATTTACGCTGCCCGTTATGCACCACAGGAAATGGTGAAATGGAACGCAGTGCCGGCAAAATGAGCCTGGATACCTTCCGGAAAATCATAGATACCGTGGGTGATGACATCTTTTTCCTCCTTTTGTACCACCAGGGTGAACCTTATATCAATAAGAATTTTTTAGACTTTGTGCGATTGGCCAAAGAAAAAAAGATCTATTGTACAACGAGCACCAATGCTCACTATTTTACCGATAAGAATATCCGCGAAACAATCGATTCCGGATTGGATAGTATGATTGTTTCCATTGACGGCGTCCGGCAGGAAAGCTACGAAACTTACCGCATAAAAGGCAATCTGAATAAAGTTTTACAGGGATTAGAACGCTTTGTAAAAATTAAAAAAGAACTCAATCGATCCACACCTTTGGTGGCCCTTCAGTTTTTAGTAATGAAGCATAATGAACACGAAATACCGGAAGTCAAAAAACTGGCTCGTAAAATCGGCGTTGATCGTTTGCTGATCAAAAACATTGAAGTACGCTCTAAAGAAGAAGCGCAACAATGGCTCCCCAAAGATAATCGTTACCGCCGTTATCATTTTGACGATGATAAGTTTGAAGTAAAAAATAACCGTAAACAATCATGTCCAAGACCCTGGTTATCCACACTGATCAACTGGGACGGTTCCGTGGTGCCCTGTTGCTTTGACAAAAACGGCACACATGCCATGGGCAATATCAATCAGTTTCAGGATTTTGATTATATATGGAATAATACCCGCTTTAAACATTTTCGTCACCAGCTTTCTACGAATCGTAAAAGTATTGATATGTGTCGCAATTGTAATATGGGATTCGGGAGTTTTATCCCGGAATTTAAGTGGTTTAAAAAGAAATCGGACACACTGCCTCAAGCTTCTGGAGATGAGAAAAAGTTTCCAATCCTAAAGTAGAAGAGACGGCCGGAAAGACCGTCTCTTATCATTTAATATGCAGCATTTGTAGATTTTGCGGTTGGATTCGAGTTTTAATTAGGATTAATTTGGTTATAACCCTCGGGCACTGTAAATGTTTCTTGCGAAACCGATGTAATTTCCATCTTTTTTAATTCGGTGTAATAGGAGAATGCGGCTTCATTTTCCGTTTTTTTCTTTTCTTCTTTCTTATCTTTGACGGCCTTTTTCAATAAACCGCCGAACATACCTTTGACATCCGTAATGTCCGGTTTTTCTTCTTTTTGACTTTGGGTCTGATTTTTTTCGTGTTCCGGTCGTATGGCAAAGTAACTACCGTCGGTTACGATGGGATATCCTTCAATCTTGTTTAATTCCTCTACGTATTCGGTTTCTAAAACTTCATCCTGTGCTTGTTGATCCTGTTGTAA
>WJIP01000280.1 GCA_014730185.1 Caldithrix sp.
CCGATATTAACATGTGGTTTACTTCTATCAAACTTTTGTTTAGCCATGCCGTCCTCCGAAAATAGTTTTGCCTTAAAATTGTAACCAAACGTTCACAAAGAGCTCACGACCGGACTTGAACCGGTGACCTCATCCTTACCAAGGATGTGCTCTACCGACTGAGCTACGTGAGCTTAAAAAAACCGGGAATCAAAAGAGCGGGAGACGGGATTCGAACCCGCGACCAACAGCTTGGAAGGCTGTGACTCTAGCCAGCTGAGTTACTCCCGCAATACCTTAGAAATTAACTTTTAACCGGTTTTCTAGCGGTGCAAACATAACTCTTAATTTACACGGTCACTGTTTCTGAAAGGAGCTGGCGAGAGGACTTGAACCCCCAACCGACTGATTACAAATCAGTTGCTCTACCGATTGAGCTACGCCAGCAATATTTCAAAAATCAAGAGCTTGGTAATATAATTATTTTTTGAGATTTGTCAATACTTTTTATTTTTGGCATATCTTCTGAGAAAGCCTTGTCCAATATGGGGAAGTTCGACTGGTTTTGTTTATTATTATTTTACGAATTCTAGCCATATTACTTTATTTCATATTTCTGGTTATTCGGTTATATTACAAACAACTACTCGTCAGTATTAGTATTTAAGGTACAACGCTCATGGCAATCTGGTATCAAAATTTTCAACTTAAAGACCTAATGGATGTTGCGCGAGACACCATGGTTGAACATCTCGGTATTGAGTTTGTTGATAGTGGAGAAGATTATTTAATGGCTAAAATGCCGGTTGATTCACGCACACATCAACCCGCCGGCTTGCTCCATGGAGGTGCTACGGCTGCTCTTGCTGAAACCGTGGGCAGCGTGGCTGCGTATTTGTGCGTTAATCCCCAAAAATTCGATTGTGTTGGATTGGAAATTAACCTGAATCACCTGAAAGCTGTACGTAGCGGATTTGTAGTTGCCACAGGTACGCCATTGCACATTGGTAAGCGAACACAGGTATGGCAGATTCATATTAAAAACGAAAAGAACAAGCTGGTAGCCATCGGTCGAATCACTTTGGCCGTTATACCCAAAATCGATAAAAATCTTTAAAACGGTATACAAAGGGATTGTATTCTTTTGACTTCGATACATTTCAGCTAAGATAAAGAATTGCACCGGCATTGATTTAAGAGGCTTCCATCGGAACACAGATCATTGGCACTTTCAAATATTTAATGAAAGACGGAAGGACAGAAAGGTTAATGCCAGCAATAAACAAAAAATAGGATTATAACTATAAATACCTGCCTTCTTTTGGCAGGTATCTCTGGTAGCGCGTACGGGATTTGAACCCGTGTTACCGACGTGAGAGGCCGGCGTCCTAGACCCCTAGACGAACGCGCCAATATATAAAAGATTAAAAATGAAAGTCCCTGCTTTTTTCTATCCGCTACATAATTTTAACTTGTACGCCCGGGAGGAGTCGAACCCCCAACCTCTTGATCCGTAGTCAAGCGCTCTATCCAATTGAGCTACGGGCGCTAAAAAGGTGCTGCGGGACAGGGATTCGAACCCCGGCTACCTGGGCCAGAACCAGGCGTCCTACCACTAGACGATCCCGCAAGCAAAGCTCAGAAATTTAAACAGCTTTTCTAAAAATGTCAAATGTAAAAAGGGCCTCATGCCGGCCTGACATTCACAGCCCGATCGCCCTTCATATCGCTGCGTACATCAAATTTGACCCGTTGTCCTTCAATGGGTTGTTTACCTGAAAAAGATGGGTGCAAATCATTAATATTGACGAATAGTTCATCATCATCGGTTTCGATGAAACCAAAACCTTTTTGCGAATTCCACGTTTTTATGGACCCTGTTTGCATAATGACTATCTTCTTCCTTTCTTTTTCCATTCATCCCAATCGTCTGTAGTTAATTCCTCGAGAAAATTAAATTCTCCCGCACCGGCCAGCCATTCGCCGCCATCTATTGTTATAACCTCTCCGGTCATATATGCAGAATATGGTGACAAAAGATAAGCAGCCAAATGAGTCAACTCCTCATGCCGTCCAATGCGCTTTAGGGGAATACGTTCAGTCATTTTTTGGATAAAACGCTCATCGGGAAACAACCTTTCCCACGCCCCCTGAGTTGGAAATAGGCCGGGGGCAATAGCATTAAGGCGAATATTATGCTTGCCCCATTCCGCAGCCAGTGAACGGGTTAAATTGAGTACTCCAGCTTTACTAATTGATGACGGCACAACATAGCCCGATCCTGTAGAAGCATACGTCGTTACAATATTTAATATCGTTCCTTTTATGGACTCTTTAATCCAATACTTCCCAAAAGCTAAAGTGGTATAGTAGGTACCACGCAAAACTATATCGACGATGGTATCGAAAGCTTTATAACTTAACTTTTCAGTTGGACTTATAAAATTCCCGGCAGCATTATTAATGAGAGCATCAATTTTACCGAAATGCTCTATTCCCTCCTTCAAAACATGTTTAAGCTGGCGGTAATTGCGCACATCATGTTCCAAAGCTAATACTTCTCTTCCCGTCCTACCGGTTATTTCCCTGGCCGTCTGCGATAAGCGTTCCAGGTTCCTGCTGGCAATTATTATGTTGGCTCCCAAACCGGATAATTTTTCTGCCATCGACTTTCCCAGCCCGCTTCCACCGCCTGTGATAAAAATGGTGGTATTTTCGAAAATATTATCTTTAAACATAGGTCTTCATTATAGCTATTTTTAGTGCAATATAAACTGATCAAAGGGTTCAAGTGTGTCTGGATTGATAACCTTTACCTTTACGGCTTTACCCTCAACATGAAAAAATACCACAGCATTTTGGGTAGTGAATCCCTGAACATACTCCGACCATGGTGTTTTTTCCTGAGCATAATAAGGCGCTCCTGCAGCACCGTTATTAATTTGCCAGATGGTGCGCGATAAATCTAATTTTTCATATTCATAACCTTCTGGATATCTTTCCATTCGGTCATTGATGTTTAATCGATTGTAATTATGCTCATCACCGGTCAAAATGGCCCGTACCTTTGAACTTTGATTTACCATCACATCCAGAAGTTCATCACGACGCTGAATGATTCCTTTTTTCACACCTTTTCCTTTAACATAGGCTCGTGGCTCATTATTACCATCATACCACATATCATCGCCCACGTGTCCACCATTAGGGAAAAAAGGAGTATGCAAAGTAACGAATACATGATCGATATTCTGATTTTGTTCAAGGGCAAGAATATTATGTTTGAACCATTCTAATTGCTGATCCATTATGTAGGCATGAATATTACCACCGGTGTAAGGATGGTGAAGAACGGCAGGTGCATACCAATAATTAGAATTCAGCACAACAAAAGCAACATTATCATACATATAACTAAATACATTCTCTTTATAGGATGGAAAATTCCGCACCGATTTTTGCGGATCATAGGAAGCACCATCTTCACTCTCTGGCCCATTTTCTGGATTAACAAAATTTGCTGCAAAAACCGCCTCTGCAGAATGAGTATCATAGGGAAACTTGTTCACAGAATAATAATGATCATCCTGATCATGGAATGTGTGAGTGAGGGCCTCATGATTTCCCATGCTTACATAAACCGGCATAAACCGGGCAAATGGCTCTATGGCCCGTTTCCAGTTGGCATACTGTAAATGAGTTTCCTGCACATTATTCAGGTATCCGTTTATAAGATCACCACTGAATTGGAAAAATTTTGCATTTTCCTGCCGGGCCAGGGCAAAAATACGTTTCATGATATAGAAGTTTGTGCCGTGCATATCACGCTCTCCACCACCCCGACCGGCCCTGGAATCGCTGGCATAGGCGAAGACAAACGGTTTTCGTGAGCCGGGCCCGGGTTGTGTCCTGAATTTATACCGCCGTTTCGTATCCCCCGCGATGATTTCATAACCGTACTCAGTATCCGGTTGCAATCCACGCACTTCGATTTCATGGTGATTTTGCACCTTTTCATTGGAAAAAACCCTGCCATCTACCTTTACCCCGGCAGACAATTTGCGATTCAGAGTAAATGATATGGTAGCGCCGTCTGCTGATATTAAGTTGACAAACGGACCTTCCAAAATTGTAACATCCACTTTAAAAGGTCCGGTTCCCTTAAATGAGACTCTTCCTTCATAAATCATTTGTCCCCTGTCATTCAGCACCCGGTAACCCAATGTACCATGACCTGTTTGTTGCCAGGCAACCATATCGTATTTTCCGCTCATCTGATTCTTAATATCCACCCCGGCTTTCCCTTTTTTAATTTCGGCATAACGTTTAAAGAATACCGGTTGGGGATAGAGGGCATCTTCATGATTGATGAAACCGTAATACAGGGTACCATTCAGTTGCGGATTTGCAAAATCGAAATCGATACCATTATCTGCCCCCCTTGGGCCCTCTATCATTTGTTTTAACGTGTATCTTGGGTTGACGGTATCTGCATAAACTTTTTGCCCGTTGGGCTTAGCGATATATAGTTTACCATGCTCATCAGTGTCCATACGGTCATGACCTGCCGGAATTTGCTGGGCCAATCCAGAATACCAAAGCAGTGCCAGCAATAAAATTATTTCAATAATCCATCTGAAAAAAACCATTTCACTATTACTCCTCATTGGTTCGTTCATATAAAAAATTGCGTATTCAAATCCATTTTATTTAACAAATATCGGATACCAAAGTCTTCTTATCTTTACTCCACTATTGCAATGGAAATTCTGCATTTAATTTATTTTAACATAGTACATAATTCAAAAGATGTTTATCTGGCATTACACAACGCAATTTTGTCGGAATTATGCCCGATGTTAAAATTTAGGCTTCGAAAAAGGGGCTTTGACGGATGAGAGGATATTAATCATTATTGCATTAACCTTTTTAACAAATTTCGAGGTTGAATCCCATTAACCCATTTTCACTTTCATCTTTTCTAAGAAATCCAGCCATTTTGGCTATAATCATCATGCATAGTGTAGTTCTTAGGGTTTATTGGTACCAGTAATGGGATAAGGCAAGGTGGACATGAATAATACTTAACCTGAAAACACAGTGAAGCCTATCGTTCCTTTTTTAACCTTTGCCAGCAACGGGCCAGCAAACCCCGATCATTTTCCCCCCGGTTATCCAACCCAGGGCTGTAAGGTTTGATGTCTAAAACGGGTGTACCGTCAAGTATATCTACATCTTCGATGAATATCGTATTCATATCGACTTTATTTAACTGCACCAGACTTAATCCAATATGATTGGGCCTTGAAGGTGACCTTGTGGCATACACACCACGCTGTTTGCCTTCAAAATACGGAATTACGATGAGATCTGTAGTCTGAGCTTTATGAAAATAAAACAAGACAAAAATATGAGAAAATCGGTCCAGATCGCTTAAGCCGTCAACAAATTCAGGATCAATAATAATTTTACCTTTAACGCCTCGGGCATAAATGGTTTGTACCGGAGTTTCCTCTTTTTTTTTGAATGGGGAATAAACCGTACCAATGGGGGTCAACTTAATATTATGATGTGTCAATAACGCGATCTCAATTTCCTAAAAAATGTTTGATAGTATTAGCGACCCGATCCATCTCGCAGGAAATGGACAAATGACCGCACGGTGAATCCAGCAACATTAACTCAGCATCCGTTAAACGTGCAAATTGCTGAGCCGGCAGCGGATTTATGATATGATCGGTCAGGGCAACAATGATCAGAAAATCTGCCTTAACACGGTTAGCCACATTTTCCATTTTTCCGTCAAAATTTCGGGTTACATTATGATTGATCATAGCTTTAATTTGTCCAGCCCGGTTGAATAATGTAAAAGTTGATGAAACGGGATGAAACAAATTTGTCAAATATGTATTCATCGATTCCCGGGTATTATGTTCGGTGAAATAGTTCGGCGTCCGAGCCATCATGTTTTGAACACCGTTTACCAAACCTGTAATAGTATCGCTGGGCACCCCATACTGCCAGCCTACCTCAATGATGTTCAACATATTTTGTAAAAACAATAGATCGAATGAGGTCAGTCGCGGGCTTCCTACATAAGCGATAGCCTGATCCATAAACCCTGGATAATGCACAGTCCATTCGAACACCTGCATCCCACCCATAGAGCCACCCATAACCGCTTTAAGATGGTTAATTCCCAAGACCTTGGTCAGAAACAGGTATTGACTCTGTACCATATCACTAATCGTAAACTCCGGGAATTGATGATTTTTTTGCCGGGCACTGTTTGAAGGAGAAGTGGAAAGACCGTTTCCAATGGCTCCTACTGTTATTATATAATAGTGTGTACTGTCAATTAATTTATCAGGCCCGATGAGGGGTTGCATGTGCTGGGTGGTACCACCAAACCATGTGGGGTAAAGGATGATATTTGAACTGTCCGCATTTGGTTTTCCATAGGTACGATATTCCAATTTGCAATTCTGAATCGTCTGGCCGTTTATCAGGTTCAAGTTACCCAGATGGGCAAAATCTGGATTTAGAGGCGCAGAGTTACATAAGATGGGCAAAAAAACCCAAAACAGCATTTTTCGTAGGCGATGCATGAACAGAATATTATCCAATTCTATTATTCGACGATGGACTCATAGTCGAAACCCGTCATTCTTTCACTTTCTTCCCACAGGCGCTTTCTCGCTTCCGGACTGTATGAAATCTCAGAAGAATTGGATTCCTTTTTATGAACAAAATATTTACCAGTTACCTTCTCAAGTGATTTATCGTTTGCTAAATAAAGCACGTTATCCGCACCTTCTTCAATGGGGTTTCCAATTCCACCCCATCCTTCTCTCAACAGTTTCGTATCAATCACACCCGGATGCAAAGCATTTACTGTGGTTGAATTACCTTTTAGTTTGTCGGCTAATTCATAGGTAAACAAGAGATTGCATAGTTTGGATAATGCATAGGCTTCCGTCCCCGAGAACGATTTTTCACCATGCAAATTTTCAAAATCTATCGTGCTGGCATGCGTCATTGAACTTACATTAACAATGCGACCGATGCTGCTATCCATTAGAAGATCCAGCAAAAGCCCGGTAAGCAGAAAAGGGGCCAAATGATTTACAGCGAAGGTTAACTCATAGCCATCTTCGGTGAGGTATTTCTTTTTTCTGAACACACCGGCATTATTGATTAAAATATCTAATCTATGATAGGTACGGCATACATGATCGGCCAGGCGAACAATTTGGCTCTGGCTGGATAAATCGGCCAGTGCAAAATCCAAGCGATCGTTACCGGTTGTTTTTTTAATTTCACTGAGCACCTGTTTGCCGCGTTTTTCATCCCGACCATGGATTATTACCGTAGCATTCATTTTGGCCATTTCCATAGCCACAAGCTTACCTATACCATCAGTGGATCCTGTAATTAAAACAACGTTTCCCTGCACAGCAAACCTCATTGTTTTGTAATACACGTCTCCTTTAGACGTTTGAACTTAAAAAAGATGGCGCCAGTAAAGCAAATATAAAATGTGGTTTCCATTTCACCATGTAAGAATAACAGCTCACCGATTATCCCCGCAAGCACAATTACAGACCAAAGAGGGCATAGACCACCTTAGCACATTAATTGAATCGCAGACCTTAATTACAAGGATTTCTTGTTCTGTTTTTTGCGCATGGATCCTAATATGAACCCGATGATAATGCCAATAAGCAACACCAGGGGTATAAAGATGATCCGTGACATACCGATTTGCCAAAACAGCAAATTCAAAGTCACAACCTGAGTATTTTGCAACAAAATGGTAAGGAATAAAATACCCAGAATAATAATGATAATACGTTTTGGAGCCATGGTTTATCTCCTTTTACGTTATTGAATGTTTTGAGTTTTGATTTTCATTATTACTGCCGTGCGGATGCATCAAAGGGTACAGGCAACGGACTACGTACATGCAAATCGCGCTGTGGAAAAGGAATTTCAACGTTATTTTTACGGAACTGACGTACGATTTCGCAATTGATATCCGAACGAATTTTATAATGGGTTTTGGGATGATTGATCCACACCCGTAATTTCATATTCCAGGAAGAATCGCCGAAACTGTCCAGTAAAACATCCGGCTTGGGGTGTTCTAAAACCTGAGGGTGGGCAATGGCAATTTCTTTAAGTACCCGCAACACCGTATCCAGATCCGATTGATAGGATACGCCCACTTCAATGATCAGGCGGACTTTTGTATCGGAGTGGGACCAGTTTACCACATTCGATGATACAAATTCCGAATTGGGAACAATAATCGATATGTTATTCAGCGAGCGAATAGTGGTGGATCGGATATTAATATCAGTAACATCGCCTTCGGTATCTCCTACGATAACCCTATCGCCGATTTTTATGGGACGTTCCAACAATAGTATAAGACCAGCCACAAAATTAGAAGTTATATTCTGAAGGCCGAAACCGATACCGACCGATAACAGACCGAAAATAACGGCCAACCCGCTTAAATTGATACCTACAAATTGGAAGGAAATAATAGCACCGATCACCATAACCAGGTAATGGGCTATGCGTAAAATGGTATAACTCATACCCGCTTCAACTTTAAAACGATACAATAACCTTTTCAAAAGTATTCGATTGGTAATACGCGAAAACAAATAAAAAATGATCATTGCCAGTATAAACATAATTATTGAGGATATCGTAACCGGCGTCTGGTTTAGTTCAAAAAGTGTAAAATTTAACAGATTACTGGCCGTGCTGTGTAAAGATTCAATAGTCATAATATTACTCCTGAAGAACGAATAAAAATCATCAAAACTTTAAATCATTCAATGCCAAACAAAAGCACAATATTTCGCACTGCATTTATATTCAAAGTTCAATTCAACACAATAATTTAGTACATCAAGTAAATATGAATACATTTTTAATGTACCAAATTTGTATAAAAATGGTACTCAATTTTGAATAAATTCAGCTTGAAGCGCTCATTAAGATTTAGTTACCTAATCATTTTTATAGATTATTGCAAATATACCGATGAATAGGGCTATACTACAAATAATTGATTTTAGAGGAGTAGCGATTTCTAAAATATGTGTAAAAGTTCTTTAATACTTATAATTCCGAGTGAAGAAAAAAATCACCAAATCTGAGGGCATAGAAAAAGAATTTAAAAAAACGGCGGCTTATGCCGCCGTTTATAAATTATTATTTCAATAATAGTATTTTCTTTTGGATTTTATGTTTATTATCAACCGTAAGCTGATAGAAGTAAAAACCGGAACTTACTTTATTGCCAATCTGATCATTAGCATTCCAGCGTACCGTATTTAATCCTCCGGGTCGTGTACCGTTCACTAAGGTGTTTACTTTTTGCCCCAGCGTATTGAAAATTTCCAGTTTAACTTCAGAAGCTTCTGGTAAATAAAAGTTGATATTCGTGACTGGATTAAACGGATTCGGTGAGTTAAATACCATCTTAAATCCGATTTCCTCTTCAATGTCTTCCAAATTAACATCCGTAACCTGAACAACCGAAGAACTTCCGTCTGTACTACCACATGTAACCACATTAGCAGCTTCATCATAGGTCCATCCCGATTTTGTCACATTATCAACACAGAATGTAAACTCGCCGTCACCTACCACCCAACTTGATTTGGCGGTTGCCCAACCATCGGAACCGGTGACTACTTCGTCCTGGTCTGAAGCGCTACCCGACCAACTGCCGGTTACCGTGGCATCACTAACCGGATTACCACTGCCATCAACAACACGGATTTCGGCTGAGCCCCTGGTTACTATCCAGAACGCTTCTTTAACCACATCCAGCGCGCTTACATACATAGATTGCTGGGCCGGTTCGCTAACTGTAATATAATCGGTTTTGGTCTCAGTATCCGATCCAAAATCATTGGTTGCGGTAAGACTGACTGTGTAGGTACCCGCACTGGTATACTCATACGTTGGATTTTGAGTGGTCGAAGTACCTCCATCACCAAAATCCCAACTCCAACTGGTGGGTTCATTGGTTGATTGATCGGTGAATGAAACCGTCAGCGGGGCTTCACCCGATGTTGGAGTACCGCTGAAATCAGCCACTGGAGCACTGCCGCTTGGTTCGGATACTGTGATATAATCGGTTTTAGTTTCGGCATCGGAATCGCATGAATTGGAAGAACTTAGCGTTACTGTGTACGTTCCGGCCGACGTATATTCATATGATGGGTTTTGGGCATTGGAAGTACCGCCATCACCAAAATCCCAGATCCAGGATGATAAATCTCCGGTGGACTGGTCGGTAAACGATACGTTTAATGGCGCCTCACCGGATGTTGGTGATCCACTAAAATCCGCTGTGATGGATTCGTATACGGTTATATAGTCTGTTTTGGTCTCCGTATCGGAACCATCCGGTCCGCTGACGGTCAAAGAAACCGTATAGGTGCCCGGCGAAGTATATTCATGGCTGGGATTTTGTGCGGTTGATGTATTGCCATCACCAAAATCCCAGTTCCAGGAATCGATCTCACCGCTGGATTGATCGGTAAAAGAAACCGTCAGTGGAGCGCAGCCCTCGGTTACATCTGCAGTAAATTCTGCTGAAGGCGGTTGTGTACCACCGCCGGTATTAACTGCATTAAAGGCATTCACGCGACCGGCGCCCAGTTTACCTTCGTAAGAGGCATTGCCGGAAATACCGTAAATATCATCAGCGGTAGCATACAGATGTTGCTCAACCTGTTCGCGCGTCCAGCCCGGATTTTGTGACCATATCAGAGCGGCCACTGAAGCAGTAAGCGGCGTCGACATAGAAGTACCACTTAATGTAGCGGTATAATCATTCTCCGGATCATCATTATCATGATAAGTACTCAGAATATCCGAACCCGGAGCGGAAATATCCACAAAACTACCATAAGTTGAGAAATCCGACTTAACATCATTCTGGTCGGTGGAGGCTACCCCGATTACATCGCTACGATCCAGCATATAATCCGATTCTTCGTTATCATCATTTCCCGCTGCTTTGAAAACTAATCCACCACTGGCTACAAAGTAATCAATGGCATCGCCCAGCCCACCGGAATTGGATGATCCCCAGCTACAGGACGCAATCTGGGCCCCGTTATCAGCGGCATAATATAAAGCATCAGCAGCAAATCCCATATCCACATAGCCTACTTCGAAGATAAAATATCTTCCGGACCAGCCGATGCGCATAGGCATAATTTTCACACCATTACCCTCTACAGCCTGCGAACCATTGTTCCAGCCACCAGCTGGGGATGCAACAGCATAATTATTATTATTGATAGCGGCAACAATACCGGAGCAATGAGTACCGTGACCGTTGTAATCCCGGGGGTCGTTATCCGGAACGTCGTCATCCTCTCCGCTTACTCCGCTTTTATTATCGACAAAATCCCAACCGATCCAATCATCCACGTATCCGTTGCCATCGTCATCAACACCATCCGCTCCATTTTTCTCCGCTTCGTTAATCCACATGTTACCCCGGGCCGCTTCCGGATTAGAATAGGAGGCATCGGCACCGCCCAGGTCTTTATGAAAATAGCGCACTCCTGTATCCAGAATGGCAACAATGATTTGATCACTTCCGGTCTCGATGTCCCAGGCCTCGGGAGCATCCACATCGGCATCATTACTTTGACTGAGGTGCCATTGACTGCCGTATTCAGGATCATTGGCATTGCGGGCATAGAGTTTATGGATACCAATGACCTGGGCATCAATTATCCCGGAAACCCGGCGATAAGCTCTGGCTACACGTTCAGCATCAATTTCATTTTTGAAACTAATACGAAACCATAAACGGGGATCTATCGTCCGCCCCTGGTAGCGACGGGGCTGTAAATCAGGGTATTTCTGGATCAAGCTCTGAGCGGCAAATTGATTATTCAGACGATCCAGGGCTTCGATCCCTGTAATAGCTTCTCTTGCCGCCCGTCGTTTATCTATACGATCAAGTAAAGAATTATTCAATTTGATAACAATGTGCTGCTTATCATACCCAAGAAAATTCGGTACATCTTCGTTATCCATCGATACGGTTTTATGCTTCACCTGCTGTGCAAAAAGGAATGAAGAAAATAATGCGAGTGAAAGAAAAATAGAAGAGATACGTTTCATCTGCTTGCCTCCATATTACAAAAATTAAGGGTTTAACTCCAATTTGACCGAAACTTTTTAATACCTCCTTTCTGAATTTTAAACAAAACAAAAATTTAATACGTATTCACATTTGGGTTTATTCCATAATCGAATCTATTGCTATCCTAATATGGATAATCAGATGAGAGCCATCTTATCTGAAAATTATACTTTGCAACGCAGTCAAAGAAGGCATAATAGGTTTATCTAAGATTATCCATGAAGCATTGACCCGTTTCATTTCTCAAATTCTAACTGAACACTTTCCCAGCGATTTTCCCGGATTATGTTTCCGAAAATGCGCACCAGGTGGGGATCGAATTGAGTGCCGGCGTGTTTTTCCAGTTCAGCAATCGCCTGCAGCGAGCTACGTGGTTTATCGTAGGTACGATTGGAAACAATCGATTCATAGGCATCGACAATGGCCAGCAGACGGGCGTAAAAAGGTATGACTTCACCCTTCAATCCATCCGGATATCCCGTACCGTCGTAACGTTCATGATGATGACGGATGATGGCGGCAATCTCTTTAAGTTCATCAATATTGCCCACGATTTTACTGCCAACAATAGTGTGTTCTTTTGCCGTATTAAATTCGCGATCATGGAGAGATGTCGCTTTTTTAAGAATACTGTCCGGCATGCCGATTTTACCCACATCATGAAGAATAGCAGCCAATTCCAGAGTGAATAATTCATTTTCCGGCAGCTTTAATTCAATGCCCATTGACCGCGCCTGCCGGGCAACCCGCAGCGAATGCCCGGAAGTATAACTGTCTTTGGCCTCCAGCGCCGTAACCAGAGCCTTGATGGCTTTTAATAATGCTGATGCTTTACGCGGCCCGTTATTTTTTTTGGCTAATTTTTGTCGTTCCAGGTTACGCCTGACAATGGTCGATATATTATTCAGATTAAACGGTTTGGAAAGAAAATCATCTGCGCCATTTTGCAAAGCTTCCGCCATTAAGGTACCGTTATCGGAGGCCGTTATGGCAACAAACGGAATGTCCAGCATAAATTTTCTGATTTCTACTAACAGATCGATGCCTGTGCCATCCGGTAGTTTAATATCGCTAATGATGATGTCGAATTTTTCCTTGCGGATGCGATGACGGGCATCGGACAGAGTGGTCGCGCCTTCATATTGGAAGCCGTATTGTTGCAGAGCATTGGCGATGGCTTTATACGTGACGCGCTCATCCTCCACTAACAATACTTTTGTACTGGTATTCATTTTGTGTCCTATTGAACGGCATTCAATCCGGTAATATGATTGCCAATAATTAAAGTGTGGATGTCGTGAGTGCCTTCATAAGTATACACCGATTCCAGATTCAGCATATGGCGAATTGTTTGGTATTCATTGGTAATTCCACTAGCCGCCAAAATACTGCGGGCCTGCCTGGCAATTGTTAAGGCAGCGTCCACATTATTACGCTTGGCCAGAGAAATATGATAATGTCTGGCCTTACCATCATCTTTCATGCGCCCTAAACGATAATTCAACATTTGGCCCTTGGTTATTTCATTAACCATCTCCACCAATTTTTGCTGAACCAGTTGAAAAGCTCCGATTGGTTTATCAAACTGTATACGCGTCTGGGCATAATTCAATGACTCATCATAACAGGCCATGGCGGATCCTATAGCCCCCCAGGCAATACCATAACGGGCTTCGCTTAAACAGGAAAGGGGAGCTTTTAGCCCCTTGGCCAACGGCAACCGATTTTCTTCCGGTACAAAAACATCATCAAAACTCATCTCGCCGGTATCCGATGCTCTCAGAGAGTACTTCCCTTCAATAGCTTTTGCTGTAAATCCCTTGCTATCCGTATCTACTATAAAACCACTTACGCCCTCATCCGTTTTAGCCCAAATAACAGCGACATCCGCTATGGAACCGTTGGTAATCCACATTTTACTTCCATTGAGGAGCCAGCCACCGTCGGTTTTAACGGCTTTTGTTCTCATTCCACCGGGATTAGAACCATAATCGGGTTCGGTCAGACCGTAACATCCGATAAGTTCACCGGATGCCAACTTTGGCAAATATTCATTTTTCTGAGCTTCGCTGCCATAAGTAAAGATGGGATACATTACCAGGCTACCCTGCACGGATGCAAAAGAACGCAATCCGCTATCGCCACGTTCCAATTCCTGCATAGCTAAGCCATAGATGGTATATGTTAACTCCGGGCCGCCATATTTCTCGGGGATAGTTACTCCCAACAAGCCCATTTCACCTAATTGAGGAATAACTTCTTTTGGGAACAATCCCTTGCGATGGTATTGAGATACGATGGGCAGATAACTCTGCTGCACATAGTGACGCACTGAATCGCGCACCATGCGTTCTTCCTCCGTGAACCAATCGGACAGTTGAAACAGATCCACTCCCTGAAACATAACATAATCCCTATTAAATTAAATCGCTTAATTGCACTCCGGTTAATTTTGATTAATTGGCAAACTTAATCGTTTTATCTTTTTGTAGCAACATGATTATTACAAAGAAAGGTAACGTAAATGATTCAAAAAATATTCTATAACAAACTGGAAATTCTAAGTACGAATAGTATTTCCACATGCAGGCCTATTAAAACAGGCCAATCGGTATATTTTACGGGATGCCATAGTCCAATTCCACAATACCATTACTGTATTTCCGATGTCCCATAAAATGCAAGGGTATTGTGCGATCATTTTGTTCAAACAGATTAATGCCCTGTCCCAATATGACCGGCATAACAAAAAGTCGGATTTGATCGATACAGTTATTTTTTAACATAAACGTATTCAATTGACCTCCGCCTACCAACCAAATATCTTTCCCGGACTGTCTCTTCAATTGATGCATCATTCTAATCTGTTGATGGTTTACAAAAATAACCTGATCATCATTTGCTACCTCAGTTTGATGGGTAAAAACATAATTTTTCTTGTTTTTGTAAGGATATTCACCCGGAAAACGAATGACTTGATCGTAGGTATTACGGCCCATTATTACCGTATCAACGGAATCATAAAAGACCTGATAGCCATAATCGAGACCACCCGAATGAGATACTTTATCTAACCAGTCTATTGAACCGTCTGGACGGGCAATTTTACCATCCAGACTCACGGCTGTGTAAAGTATTATTTTACGCAATAATTTCGTCCACGTTTAAAAGTGTTCCCGGACGTACTAATCGACCCTTTATTAAAATAACACATTGATCTCGGAACCGTATTTGATGCCGGTATAGCTTTCGAAGGTATCAAAGTACTGGGGACCGTAATCGGGATCAGCAATGACTTGTAGCGCTTCTTCTGTTGAATAACGCATTCTGCGTACATCAGAACCAACAATTACTTTAAAGGATATATTGTTATTAAAAAAGTATTCCAGTCCAAATTCACCGGCAATCTGATTATAATCGCTCAGCATATCCTGTACGCCACCATTATCAGCCTCATTGTACAGTAAAGACATTGTGGCTTCCATAGTTAATTTTTGCCTTAATATATCCCAGCGGCCGGAAGCGTATGTGTATATATTATGATTAAGCTGTTCGTTCGTCATTTCCATGTAGCTGTACACCGTTCCGCCGGACAAATAGAGTTGTGATGACGGCCGAAGGTAAATGTTCATGCTATTAACCAATTGAAGGGTACCCAACGGTTCGCCTCCCGGTACCAGACTTCGGTCGTTCAAATCGATATATAATGATGAAATAGAAAAACGGTTGTTGCCCATAGAGAAATTTATCCGGCCATCGATGGTTTGCGTCTGTTTCTTGGTTTGGCTCAATAAATCTTCACCCAGATCAACCGCATCACTCCGGTCATCACGGTACCGCCAGCTCAAAGATATCCTTGGCCAGTTTTTAAAATAGGTTTCCATGGAAATTTCAGCAATTTTTATAGTTGTCTTTGGTATACCTTCGCGATTATCCAGGTTATCTTCGTACTGTTCGCCCTCCAACCCAACAACCACGGCATCGGCAAAACGATATGCGCCTTCAACCACTATCCCTTCCCGATCCGTTAACAAATAGGGATAACCAGCCGTGTAGTAATCATATCCTATACGACGATAAAAACTCAAAAATTTGAAATTCCGGTATCGGAAATCAACGCCCCCTTTATAAGCATAATCTTGAATATTGTTTGCCGATAGGGTATCCTTTTGGCTGGCATAAAATTCACCGAATCCCTTTAAGTTCTGCCCCCACAGGAACAAGGTGGATTGAACACCGGCATTACGGTTATTCAGCGGTTCATTGAAGGCATCATTAATGGATTGCTCATCATCCTCCGCCATCAGGTATTTGAATGCCAGATGAAACCGATTGCGCCATCCGGACCGAATGATGGCGTTAGCCATATAACGCCTGTATTCTCCGGAATTTTCATATTGATGATAAAATCCTCTTAAACGTTCTCCAATTGCCCGAGCCTCCCTGACCAGACCGGCATTAAAGGTTGTTTCCAAAAAACCGCCTGTACCGTAAATATTATCCAGCTCTACTGCAAAACGGGCGCCGCGGGTTTGCCGGCTTTGAGCGAATAATTCAGATCCCGTTTGGAAAAAATCACCCAGAGTAATTTCAATGTCGCTAAAACGAACATTCAATGTCAGGCGATCAACATCCTTCCATTGTTGAATGTGATCCCACCGATTATTCTTAAGATCACCGAGTAAGGTAACATCCAATCCCTCCCCTCTGGCAAATAAGGAAAGATTAACCCGTTGTTGTAATCCTGGGACCAGGGAACCTTTTGCATATTGATCGGAAGCAATTGTATCCGGTTTGATTTCGGAATTCTCATCCAAATCTGTATTGGTTACCTGCATCGATACGCGGCCGGTAACATTCAAAGATTGCTGCCCGTTAAGGAGAAACGGCACTAGAAACACTACATAAATTACCCATTTTTTCATCCCGCCTCCCGTTTATCGGATAATAATAGTATGGCTGTTATCTCGGGTTACATTGCCGGCCATATCTTCCACATAAATATTTAATCGGTTTTCTGCGGCGGATAGAGCCCCCGGTTTTCTTTCCAGAACTATTTTAGTCTCAAAACTACCGTCGGATTTGGGTTGCACGTCTTTGCCGTTGATGGTAACTCGTTTGATTTTAGAGGAGGGTTCCGGGTCGACAATAATCCCCCTTATGGTTTGTTCAAAACGTTCGGCCCGATTATTGAGCTCATTTTGCGGAGGTCTGGGCGGTTCATAACGCACAAATACTTTTTTGGGGGGATCAGTAATGTTTATGATCGGTTTTACTGTGTCCAAAAATATATTTTCATTGATCTGTGTTCGATTATCGGAAAGATCGGCCGCCATGATATTGATTGTGTTTTGTCCTTCATTGAGAATGATGGTACGGTTGAATGTACCGCGACCGACAACCTGAGTAATCAATTGTTCATTAATGAATACTTTGATACGATCGGCAGGGGTAGGATCGAAAACTGCACCGCTCAAGCTGTAATCCCGTCGGTTCAGAAAGCCGCTTACCAGCGGTTTGGACAATCTGATTTCCGGTGATTGGGTATTAACCAATACTCTGACTGTTTTTTCTTGTCGCCGCTGTCCTTTGACAGCTTGCAGATTGATGGTATTAATGCCTTCCCGGACAGCCACCCGTCCTCTAAAGTTACCATTCGGGGTGACCTGTAACGGTTTCTGATTAGCAAATACTTTTGTATCTGCAGTAACCTGTCCCTGGAGCAATATCCCCCCGGTTAGCACGGCCGGATCCTTATATTGAAAACGTGATGTATTGACTTTAAACCGGAAGCCCATAGACTGGTCCTCTCGATTGTCGTCGCCCGGTTGAACGCTTGCCGGTTGTGTAGGTGCCCGGCCCGGAGCCACAACCGATTGCTGATTAGCCCCCACCTGAACTTCACCCTCCGCATCCTTGGATCGCACAGATACCAGACCCTCGATGACCTGAACTGTGGTAGTACGTTCCTCATTTACATTCATCCTGAGCGTTGTTCCTCGAATAGCAACAACCGCACTTGGACTTTCAATTTCACGTTTCTGTCTGGAAGTGATTACTTTTTTAAATTTGGCCCAAACATCGCCAGCCCAAAGCGTAAATCCCATACTGTCCTCATCATCTTCCTCAGGACGCTTAATCTCATCCACATCAAATATAGTATTTTCATTAATTTTGATTAAGGAACCGTCCGGCATCGTCAGCTCACAACGGGAATTAAGCCGAGTGCGAATGCGATCTCCTGCAAAAACAGCCATGTCAAGCTGCGCCTTTTTCCATTGGGTTTCTGTTTTGGGCATCACCTGAACCTCGCCGATCAGAAAGGACATGTCGGCGCTATTTTTTGCGGACAGCCGTATTCCTGCGGCTAAAAAAAATATTATCGAAAAATAAAATGTCTTTTTCATACTCAAAATCTTCCCGCTTTTTTGATATTATTTACTTAATTAAGATCATTTTCCGCGCTGATTGATGCTGAAATCCCTCAAACCGAATAATGTAAATACCGCTGGACACGCTAGTTTGATTACTGTTATAACCATCCCAGCTCATGGTATGGACGCCTGCCTCCAGCGGTTCGTGAAAAAGCGTTTTAACTTTGCGGCCCAGCAAATCATAAACGGTTAGGGTGGCCTTTTTGCCGTCTGCATAAAATGGCACAGCGATGCGGAGAGTAGTTTGCTGGTTAAAAGGATTGGGATAATTCGGGCTTAACTGATAGGCTGTAGGCAATATCTGCGGTTGAAATTGGTCGTCATTGGTGGCGTATAGTTTGAATTGTGCCCGGATATGCTCAGCGGGTATGGTGTAGGAAAGCCGTTCATCCAATCTGAACCATTGCCCGCTCTGTAAATGATAGAGGTAAAAATGCAGTTGCCCGTTATTCGATTGCAAATAATCCCAGGTTAAAACGGCGGTTTGTCCGGGTTGTTTTCCCTGTATGAAGATATCCCATTCGTAGTTTTGGATTTCGGTTTTGGCCGTTTTTATCCAGGCCGAGAGGGCATTACCTTGACGCACCGTATACAAGCGGGGCTGGTTATCGATCGGTGGCGGTTCAAAAGCATCATGTGTATACCATGCCAAATTTTCTCCCGGGTCTTTGATGCCGAAGTAATTATCGTCATCGGCATATTGACCGCTGGTCATTTTTAATTGTATCACAGAAAACGCCGTCTCAGGCAATGATTGATTACCCTGGCGGGCCAAAAAATTTTCTTCTATGCCCAACTCTGTTTTGGGTTCATAAGGGTCACCATTCAATGTTATTATTGCCGGTCTGTAACTCCATATCCAATAACCTTTATGCGGTTGCAGCCAAACACCGGTCTGTCTAACATATCTCTGTAATGGCCAGGTTTGATAATGATAAATTGCCGGAGAAATCAAACTATCTGCTACCGCTTCTTTAAACGAATAGGATTCGGCATCAGGTGTTGCGATTGCAGTGTTTTGCAAATCAATATGCCAGCCCCATGGATTGCCTAACTGATTCCATCCTGTTTGCAGGTGCACACTCACCTCTTGTTTCTGTTCCAGAAAAGGCAGATCATTAAGATCCACCTGACCACTTGCATTATGAATCATCCAATAGCCACGCCCGTATTCGAGTGAGTCCGTCTTAACAGTTTCATATTTACCTTTGCTCCACTTTTTAAGCGCTAAAGGCGGCTTTTCGTTTAATTTGGCGGTGAAACCTTTCAATGCCCGACTCGGTGTGATCATTTGCCACCGGTTTTTGAAAATGATCAGCTTACCGGCTTGTACCATTATTGTGTCGGCAATTTTATTGTCGGCAGCAAGTCCGCCATTGAAGGCTGTATCAAGGGCTGCCACCTGAAACAAATATAGGCCATCGCTGAGAGGATAAAATTGAATATCCTGTTGGGAAACACGGTTACTATCTATGGTCATGATGCCTTGATGATCTTTACGCATCAGTCGATACTCATAACGCAGCAGTCGATCCGGTGTGCCAATGGAACTGAACACACTGTCATCCCCGGTAAACCTATATTTCAGCAAAGCTTGTTTCACGGTATCCGTTGGGGTGTAGGTAAATAAAGTTCGGGGCGCCATCAAGTCACGATACGATACCAAAACAGTAACGGTAATGTGCTTACTCAGTTCTCCGGTGTTCGTATCAACAAACGAAAGTCGGTGCGTATAGGTTGAATCCCGCTGTAATCCATCGGCAGAAATAAGCAGACGCCAGGTTTGCTGCCCCCCGGGTAAAATGGGCGATTCCGGTCGTTGTAATATCAACCATGCTGGCTTGTCATCGATCTGCTTCAGTTGAAGGGGCAGTGTACCCAAATTTGTGACCTTAAAATTACGGCTAAGTATATCTCCTTGTCCAAGCTGTACCGTAACCGATTGCTGGCTGAATGCATAATCGATAATATCCCGGCGGGCTCCTAATACCTTAGAATACCCGGAAGCTCCGCCGTTCGTGTCTACATAAGCCAAACGATAAAAATAATCCTGTCCGAATTGAAAGTCCGTATCAACATAACGGTATGTACCGCGCGGTCGAAGAGCTATCATGTCGGACGTATCCGGATGAAAAGCTTTGATCGTATCTCTGAAAATGGCCGTAGCTGCAAAAAATGCCGAAGGTGACTGCAAGGGCGGTGACCAGTTCAGCACCAAACTGGAATCGGTTGAATCTATGGCGGCCTCAGGCCTTTCCGTGAAATTGAATGGCCGTCCCACACTGCCAAACAACCCAATATCTGAACGGCTGCTGTCACCGCTGGATAATTGGGGATGCCCCCGGTCCAATAATGGCGAGCCCGGTGCCAGCTTAAAGGCATTTGGATCAAAACCGGAGTCATTTACGGTATATTCTCCCGGCAAAACATAATAATCCTGTACAAATAATGGCGCTACATGTAAGGTGTTCAGAGTGTCCGTAAGACCATGCAAAAGTTGATGGTTCATAAATAGATCGTTATAATGAAATTTTACTTCACTGTTGGTAGCCATTACCGGTATATTATTATATCCCAAAATATTATTGATAAGTTCAGCATTACCATTATTCACCGATACAGCACCACCATTATTTTGAGCGAGAGAATCATTAACACCCATTATCGTATTCTGAATGTATGCATTACTGCCGTCCAACTGAATACCCCAAGTCCTGTTGCCCGAGACCATGGCGTTTTGAATATGCAATCGACTATTATCCCTTACATTGATTCCATTGCCGCCTTTGGCATCTAATACTGCACATAAACCCAGGTCGCCTTCACTATTACTAAGTTGTAAATTATAGGAATAATTTTCGGCAATTTCCGCATACCTTAGTTTCAATCCAGATTGATTGTTAAGTGTGATACCTCCGGTTGTTGTATTGCCATCCTGTCCATTTCCCCCTACAAACATATCTTGCAAGGAAAGGTTACTATTATCGGCCAGTATGCCCCCTGCATCGTTGTCAACAATATCTCCACCGGATAAAACTCCTTCAGAAACCAGCATCTCCAATCCCAGCACATTCCGAGAGACGTGCATATCCTTTGCGGTCAGACTCGACCTCTCGGCATAAAGACCTTTTTCAAAACCACCCAGCCGCACACGCTTCAGCCTTACCGAATCGCTTTCCAAAATATTCAGACCGACAGCTGTGGGATATGGGGTCTCGTTACTCAAATCCATATTCTCGATCCGAACACTGTCATTTTTTATACGCACAAGCGCATCCGTGCTGAGAAACGATGGGCCTGGACGGAGCAACACGCCGTGAGACTGACTTCCCATAATGGTTATGCGCTGGTCGATCACCAGATTTTCCTGATAGACCGCTGGATGAACAATTATGGTATCCCCATCGAATGTACGATTCAGGGCTGTGGATATGGTGGAAAACGGTGCATCTAAAGAACCGTCCCCTCCGATTTCATTTCCATCAACATAATAGGTTCTTGACTGCCTGGTAATATTTTCCAGAAATTGCCATCCGTCCAACGCTGTGTTGGTACTGTAAGCCAGTATATCCAAATCGCCATCTGCATCGAAATCAGCAGGTATGATCCTGTCCGCTGAGATATCCATAGGGAACGAACCTAAATCCGTGATGGACTGTACGCCGCCTCTGAAAAATTGTATCGTAGTGTTATCCAGGGCGGCAGCCATATCCAGCAGGCCATCGGAATCAAAATCTGCACAAACCACATCATTGATGGTATGGTTTAATGTCACATCATAGTATTCATTTAACTGGCCGTCCGATTGAAGCTGCAACACTTTCAAATAGTTGTCATTGTTTAAAGGGTAATTTCCAGCCACCACCAAATCTTCCGTTTCTCTCACTAGGGTTTCGTGCCAGACATTGGCTGCTTGCAATACCTGCTGTTCGCCCAAATCCAGAGACGTGCTGATTCGTTTGTTAAAATTGCGATCAAGATTAAGCAGTAAAGCGAGGTTATCAGAATCGCTGCCGTTATTGGTAATGATATCCGGCCGACCGTTCTCATCCGCATCGAAACGCACCATTTTGTGCGCCTGCCCGGAAATATTGATGGGTGTGCTGCCACTTAACTGATAGCCCTCCCGGAGACTGCCGTAATAAACAGTCACTTCTTCAAAGAGGAAGAGCCGTTGCAGAATAGCCATATCCATAATTCCATCGAGGTCAAAATCATCAACGATAAAATCTTTGAGCGTGCCGCCACTGTCTCGGAGTTGATCCAGAATCTGTGTAAATCCCTGCTGCGTATCATATGCAATAATACGGATGCGTTGGTCATTGACCAGCACAAGCTCATTATTTCCGTCATTGTCCATATCTGCTGCCCGGAGCATGCTGAAAGGAGCTTCCAGTAAAATACTGTCCCTCAATGCAAAATGGAAAGCTTCGGTAGATTCATAGATATACAGATGATCACCCCTGAGTTGCGCCAAATCGATTTGATCGTTGCCTGTCAGCTGCGCTGCAATGATCCGTTTAATATCCGAATAACTGCTATCGGCTGCCGACGCCTGCCATCCGGCTGTTCCGCGGAAAGCACCAACATTAAACCACCAGCTATATCCTTGCGTGACGGACAATCCCTGTTCATTTAAAATGCCGTCGGTCAACACAACCGTGATCTGTTCTCCGGATATAAATGGACGTTGCGGTATTAAATAGATGGTTTGCCGGGTGTTATCGTACAGGGAATCATAGATATATTGTCCCCGTTTATCCGATACAATTTTAACGGTAGAATCGTTGATGGTACTGGGATCTATGTCCTCCCTGAACCGAATCTCAACCACTGCATCTTTCGGCACATCACTCTGGTAAGCCGACGGATAGACACTGAGTGCGGTATCTGCTGCTTGCCCTGGAATGCCCAGCGTAAATTGTTGCCCGGGAAGCGTATTCAAATTAAGCCGGGCTTCTCTGATTAGTGGATCGATTTCCGCAGATAGAGGTTGCCAGCTATCCTGATCTGAAGATCGGTAATAGACCTGCATATCGCTTGCGGCAGGGGCGCCGATATTTTCCCATTCCTCTTTCTGATATTGAAAGGTTAATTCAATGTTCGGTTTGTCCCAAATCCCTTCTCCCCATGCTATATCGTACAATTTTTCCATTGTTTTGACGGATTGATCATTGGACAAAACGGTATCCGGGAATGTATTGACGATAAGACCGGCTAAAACAGAATCTGCAGACAATGTATCCGTTAAGGTCACATAACCGTCTCCAAACCAGTAGGCTGGCTGCTGATTGTACAATGAAATCTGTAAAGGTACCGGTTGATGTTTAAACTGCAATTCACTCAAATCAGCCCCCGGAATAGATATTTGCAGCTTAACGGCATTGCCTTCACGGAATCCCCAAAAATTATCATCCATATTAAGAGATGGTATGGATTGTTCCGCATGTACGGCATTCAGATTTTCTGAGGCATAGTTGTGATAGATATTATTTTGCAAATTATCAGCTCCACCCAGTGTCAACCGATTTATCTGATGAATGCCAATACCCCCGCCTCTCAGAACGGCATTGTTCCCGGATACCTGATTGGACCACAATTCAATACTGGCATCCATTGAGTTACTGAAGTAGAGTCCGCCTCCGGCTTCCTGAGCAAAGTTCGAAACAATGATATTGGAACTGACGATGGCATTGTTAATATCTTCAAAATAAAGGCCCCCTCCCTGGCCTCCGCTTTCATTTTGGGCAATGGAATTTTGATAAACCGTGTGATTATAAGCGCTTCCGATCAGATATATTGCGCCCCCATGATTTATCGCCTTGTTGTGGAACAGCCAGTTACTACTGATTGAATTTCCATAAATATCCGGAGTCGTGTGGGCATCGATGTATACCGCCCCTCCCCTCCCGGCGGTATTGTCGTAGACCGTATTCTTTTGAATAAGGGCGTCACTGCAGGATTGTAAAAAGATAGTGCCGCGGCCGGTATCTGAAGTGCTGTGATTGAAAATGTGATTATGGATGATTTGAGGCGCGCTGCCATAGGCGTAAATCGCGCTACCTCCCCGAGCTGTGTTGGCCGACAATTCACAATTGATAATCCTGGGCGCGGCAATTATCTCATTACTGATGATGCGTATCCCGCCTCCCTGCTGATCATTATTTCGGTTGTGATTAATTAAGCAACCTCTGATGTCTGCAGAGATATCGGTAAGCTGGATAGCACAACCCTGGAGTGTACTATCACTGTGTGTTATCTGCAAATTTTTGATTCGAATATCAGGATTGGAATCATCTCCTCCGGTAATGCTAATGGTGGGTCCTTCCAAGGGACAGGCTATGATGGGCATATGATCCGGATCGGCGCTTTGTAAAACAAATGCCATCGGATTATTGAGCACAAGTTGTTCGTAGTAAACACCCTCATATATGTGGATGGTATCCCCATCGCTCAATTGAGATAAAGCATGATTAATGGTTTCCCAGGGATCATCCACCGTTCCTGCAGCCTGATTATCACCGTCTGCGGCCACCCAATATTGACTGGCAAAACCTTTGCTTATCCAAATAAACAGGATAATGAAAAACAATATACGTATCATGTTTATACCCTCGTGGCTTTTTAAACACATCTAAGTCTTAGGAAGTTGTATGCTTAGGGGTTGTGAAGAAGGCTCGGTAAGTAAAAGAATGTTCGGGATCACATTAGGACTTAGAGTATCATCAAAAGCGATAAAAGTTTAAGTATATTTCATCAAATAGCTCCCTTTTGATGGCGAAATATATATGATTCTCAAAACGTTAATCATTGGCTACACGGGATGGCTTTACAGCTGAGCTGTATTTTGATCCGTTGCACCCTTTCAATAACAAATTTAAGGCCTTTCTCTTCCATAAATTATAACAGATTTTGCCTATCGGAAGCTATAAAACAAAGTCTGTTATCATTTACTCGATAAGCCCACAACCACTATCGCCCAATGAGAAATTACATAATTTTCTGATAAGCCTCATACAAAGACCAGATTTCATCCACGTAGTTTATGGTTTCATTATACCCGTAGAAATGGCCGTGTGGAGGCCGGCCCTTGGGCCAGACTTGTAAATGCAATTGCCAGTCGGAACGTTTAAGCATTGCCAGATAAGGTTTAACGTTTTCCCATTTATTAGCCTGCAATTTGTGGTAGCGGGCTATATCCTGAGCATCGAATACCCTGCCGGCGCCGGCATTATAACTTGCTAATGCCAATTTGGTTCGGTTTTTATAGTCGGCCTCAGGGAAATAGCGAAATTGTTTCTTCAGATGGTAGATGCCCGCTGTAATATTTTCGCGGGGACTTTTCATGATATACTCGATATCCAGTTCCCGACTGATTTCTCGGGCCGTATAGGGCATAATTTGCATCAGGCCGCGGGCTCCCACGTGACTGCGGGCGGTCACATTAAAACCCGATTCCTGTACAATTTGAGCAGCAATCAGACGCCAATCGAATCCGTAACGTTTGGCGTATTTTTTAATTGTTGCTTTGTGTTTATCAATGGCTTTTCCTGTCGGCCCCTCGAGCAATTCAAGACGCATTTTAATCAGCTGTTTTTTCTTGGCCAGCCGATCTTTAACCTCATCTGTAATGGATAGACTATCCGGTTGAATCGCCTGACTTTGCGGCCCGGTTTGACAACCTATCACAACAATCAACAGAATGTTTGCCATCAATATTTTAGCAAATTGAATCAATTCAGACTCATTCCGATAATTAGTCCCACTATCAATCCTATCATAACAAATATTCCACCAACAACTATTCCGACGGCTAAATTCCCTTTTTCCAGTTCATTAGGAATATCGAATCGTGTGCTTCTATTGATTAGCTTGTACGTGAATATTGCTGATAATATGCCAACGGCTACCCCGGCAATGGCATAGATAAAGTTTCGCAACATTATTATGTCAAACCAATGGTAATCCATCTTTGCTTATCTCCTTACATCTTAGATGCTTTGTAGGCAGTGCATCCTTTTCGCTGTTTTAACCCCGGCAGGATACCCACTCGCTTCGCCCGTAATTTGCTGATCTATTATCCAGAGCAGCCTTAGGGGAGTATTCGGCTGATCATAAACAAAATTTAACATAAAGTCCTGATCTTTAAATGGTCCGCTCACTTCCCGGCTATTACCAAGCATTGTCGTTTTATTTCGAAACGATCTATTAATAGACTACTAAACCATCCAAGAATTCTCTTTACGGGAAGCGATCATAATTCTATTTTGACGCAATTATTTCAATAAATCTTAAGTGCCAAGTCATACTTTGCATATTAATTTTAGGTAAATTCGCCATGCTTGTCAATGATATAGGACAGAATTCCAGCACAGATTTATCATTTACCTTTCAGCTACCGGGACTACCTGTAATATTTTCATTTTTATGTAAATTTATGCTTTTAGTTGCAACCACAGTTGACTCCCGGGAGGGGCTATGAAAAAAGAGGAAATTTTAAATGTAGAAGACAAAGTGTCTTCCGAAACTTTATATATCAGACACGCTTCCTGCCCGAAAGGGCATTCATTAATGGATAATCATGTTACCATTCACGGACATTCATCTCTAAAAGTAATTGTAAGGTTCGATGATAAAGAAGGTATTTTATTTCTTGATCCGGTTTATGGGAGTTTCGACCATGACGACAGTGATTTACCACTGCCCATGGGTAAAGTGGTTCAACTGTTTTGCCCAACCTGTAAATCGGATTTAACTGACCCTCATGAAACTTGCCATGTTTGTTCTTCGGCCATGTTTCAATTTCACTTACCCCGTGGGAGTGTTATCGAGGGTTGTTTAAAGAAAGGATGCTTTTATCACAAATTGACCAGCGTGGACGGAGAACAGCAGCTTGCTCGAATGTATGAAAACACAACCCTGGAGTCGTTTTTATAGCTCTTTGATAAATGATGGTCAAAGTAATTATGTTGTTTACTCTGCAGGCATAAGCTCGCTGATGTGCAGTGGAATGCCCTTTCTACCATCCCGTTCCAGTGTATGGGCATCATGCTCACAGCAGGATACACAGATGCCGCATCCCATGCACCGCTCGTCATCCACAATTAAAGCATCATCACTAAGTTTCAGAGCATCGAAGGGGCAGTACTCGACACATGTGCCGCACGCCACACAACGTTCGCCTTCCACCCGGCATACGTACCCGGAAGCCGCCAGCATCGGTACATCCTGGCGATGAGCCTGCATAGCTCCGCAACAACACGAACAACAATTGCATATGGCATAAAAGCGCCCCAGCATGGCATCTTTAAAAAAGGCATGCTGCACATGCCCCCGCCGGTGTTCGGCGTTAATGATTTCTACGGCCTCCTGAGCCGTAATACGACGACTGCGTTGCGGATGGTGCTCGGATATAAAACCGGCGAAAGGATCACCAATAATCAGACACACATCGAGAGGTTCACAGGGCTTGTGCATGGCCGATCGACAGGGGCAGTCCAACACTACGATGTGCTGCGGATTTTTTATTATAATATCTTTAGCCCGGGTATACGGTATGATCTGTTCCAGATTTCTGATATCTATATCCTGATCAATATGCACAAGACGTCCGGCCTCATCAGCAGTAACCACCTTACCATGATAACCTTCAGCAAAGGTATCGTTGTGCTTTGTTTTTCCAGGTACATATTTGCTTATTAATCGCCTCATCAGGTATACCATACGACTTAGTGGATGCATCCCTTTACCGATGCCTATATACAAATAAGGCCATCGCATGTAAACATAACCATGCAACCAGTCATAAAAAGAATAGCCGTCCTTTTTTCGGGCTTCTCGCAAAAATGCTCTTGTTGAGCGTTTCATAACGTATAATCTCCTAAAATTTTCATGCCCGTTATACGGCTATATGTTCAGCAATTCTTTCCCGTGAACTATAACCTACAATAAATTTGAATGCTTAACAATGTTTCCGTGAAAAGGATGTGGAACCGGGTCATAATTTCGAGGCCGTCTATGCTTTCTCCTTTACGGTCTTCGGCCAATGGGACAGTGACAGCATAACATTGGACGGCAGTACGTATTCTCAAGCTCTATGAGAGCTTGGAGTACCGCCTGGCGGTTCAAAGCCTGCAAGCAGTCCTGTTTCCAGGTTACATTTTTCAATACAGAGCGGTAAGTGCTGTTTAAAGGTATGGACAGAAATAAATCCGTTAAATAATCAGCAAAACCTTCACTATTATTTAGTATAGCACGGGCTGTAAAAAAGGGTAATATTAGATTTATGATAATTTCCAGTTGCCGGTCTTTTCCCCAGTACACAAGGTTTTTGCCTGGGTTAAGAATTTTTCCCAGCGCATAGTGCCTCTGCCAGTAACCTTCTACGGGTAGATTAAGAAAACCATGTATTTCTCCGATAGCAATTGCCGGATCTTTGCGGGCGGCTAAGAGCTCATGGAACATGTGAAGGGGGTGATAATGATATTGTTGCAGGAAGGCTACCCACCCTGCCAGTCTGAAATGTGGATGGTTGGCCACACGGTTTCCATTAAACTGCCAGAGGGCTGCATCCATGGGTGCAAAGGGCAGATGAGTTCGCCATTTACGGAATATATCCCGGAGCTGTTTAACCTGCTTTTCAGAGGCCGATGAAGACAGAAAACTCGCCAACCCGGCATAAACGGCATAAAGCTGCTCGGCATTCAACCAGAATTTTGGCAGCCACTGTGCCAACCAGTTGGAAGGCAGACGGCGAGAAAGCATTTGAAAAGCAGCGCCGTTGTGGGGATAACCGAGTACACGCATGAAATACTCATAGAAGACCGCTTCCACGTTTCGCCGGCGCAAATCATGAGCAAACTGATGGACTTTACGATTAAACCGTTCGACTGCCAGTTGCTTGAGTCGATCCGGTAAATTTTGAGCATAACTAATACCGGCCCGGCACAGGTGGACCGCATGTTCTCCGGCCGCATCCGGCACCGGCAAGACCAGATCCGGTATCGACTGCGGTAGCATCTGATGATATACCGTTGTTGCATCCTCTTTGCCTGATCGGCCGGAAATATGTAGCATAACATTGCCGAATTCTCGGTCCAGATGGTGTTCGTGGCGATACCAATCTTCCGCAGTAATATGCATTTCCACATCACCCTGCATCCGGATACCATCCAACTCAAACAGGGCGCCTTTAAAATCCGGACCGCGTATCGGACTAAACCGCCCGCTGTCCAATATACGCAGAGTGCGACCGCCCAGATGTAACCGATTTCCGATGCGGGCATAATATTCCCACCAGCGATATAAATTTTCTTCTTGCATCAAAGGTCACTCCCACTCTATATTATGAATGTAGTATTTAAATTGTTATTAAGAACCATACTACTTTTAAAAGGTGTTGTAAAAACACGATGATGTCAGTTTTTAAACAAGATTTTCGCCAATATATTTTTTCAATCGAGCTCTATTACAAATATAATAAATATAATGGTATATTACAAACATGATAATGAAGGGCGTTGAAGTTTCTAGGCGCATTGATGCTATCCGTATTCAACACGACCTCACCCAGGATAAGTTTGCCCGAGTTTTGAGCGTGAGTCAGCCGGCAGTCAGTCAGTACTTGAACGGTCGGGTTCCGCCAGCCGAAGTGCTTTTGGATATCGCCCGTCTGGGTAATGTATCCATGGAATGGCTTCTTACAGGTCGTGATAAAGACGCCTATGGCCGCAAGGTGGCGGAATCCGCATCCCGCTATGGTTCGGCCACCGGCATTAGCACCAAATGGCTGCGTCTGCCGCCGGACGTCCGCCACGCTCTGGAACAACTAATTGACGGTTATCTGGAAGGGGATAAATAGCGTACAATGCGGTAAAGGTGATTACGATAATAGTCATTCAGAGCGTCGATCATTACGCCTCGGGAAGAGGTCGCATGTAAGAATTTATTGTTGCCCAGATAAATACCGACATGATCCACTCCGCTGCGGAAAGTATTTTCGAAAAACAACAGATCGCCCGTACGCAGCCAGGGCATCCGCACCATACGGCCCTTTTGCATTTGTGCCCTGGCCGTGCGCGGCAATTTAATTCCAAACGCCGACTGATAAACCGATTGGACCAGCGCTGAGCAATCGATTCCGTTCCGACTGCTGCCGCCGTAACTGTAAGGTGTGCCCTGCCAGCTTCGGGCAAGTTCATGTAAGGTATGTCGTTTTTCTGTTTCATCAGGATTGCGCAAATGATGGAAACGGGCGGCCGGTTGGCATTGATATAACAGTAAAACTCCGATGATCCATACTGAAAATACCAATCGTCTATGCCTTGTGCTGTTTATCAGATGCATGCAACTACCATTGGCGATCGCGAATTGCAACAGCAAGTTCATTCAATTGCCGCGTGGCTTCGTTATCCGGCAAGTTTTGCATATGAGACAGAGCATGGTAAAAATGCTTCAAATAAATATCCTGCACACGGTTAACCACGGCATACTGGTCTATCAATTGCCGAAACTGCCCTACATCGGTTACATCCGGTATATCGACACCCTGTTCCTGCAAAAGTAAAGTCAGTATTGTTTGTTTATGCCGGCTCAGATCGCTGCCTACGGCTTTGCCGAATTGATCCTGATCGGCCATGATATCAAGCAGATCATCCTGAATCTGAAAACCCATTCCCAGCTCATAACCAAAATTGCGCAGGTGATGAAGCTGGTTTTCATCAGCCCCGGCAGTCATACCGCCCAGTTCGCATGCTAATTCCAGTAACACGGAAGTTTTCCGTTTAATCATATCCATATAGTCCGGTAAAGTCACCTTATGTCCTGCTTCAAACATTTTATCCAATCCCTGACCTTCGCAAATTACAATCATGGTTTGGGCAAAACGCCGAGCCATGGCCGCAACATCGCCTTGCGGGGTATGCAGTAGTTTATCGAAGGCAAAGCCCATCAAACCATCGCCGGCTAAAATCGCCGTGCTGATATCCCACCGTTTATGCACCGTCGGTTTTCCCCGGCGCGTATCATCGTTGTCCATAATATCGTCGTGAACAAGGGTAAAATTATGTAATAATTCGACGGCCGCAGCAGGGAAAACGGATGATGTGTCTTCGGCATCGATGGCTTTAGCAGAAAGCATTGTCAGCAGGGGACGAACACGTTTACCTTTCAATGAGATGAAATACTTGATCGGCTCATAAAAAACGGGAACCTTCGTGTAGCCCTGAATGCGATTAATTTCCTGTTCTACGGCATCCAACAGTTCACGCATGGTCTTTGTTAATTGCATGGGGCGGCGCTCCTCATTGGGTAAATTGTTCTTTGATGATTTCAGCAACCGCTTCCGGAGTTTTTGCATTCAACAAGGCCTGCCGTATTTCATCGGATTTATAATTTCTGGAAATAGTAGCCAGAGACTGTATATGCGGCCCGGATGTATCGCGCGGTGAAAGCACTAAAAAAATCACCTGGGCTGGCTTACCATCCAAACTTTCGAAATCCAAACCATCTTTTTTGATGCCCATGGCAATCAATAATTGATCCACACCATCGGATTTGGCGTGGGGTACGGCTAAGCCTTTTTCCAGCCCCGTGCTTAAATAGCCTTCTCTGGCCAGCAAATCCTTTAAGGTGACCTCTTTATTCAGCAATTGCTTGTTTTCGTCCAGCAGGGAAAGCAATTCCTCGATTACATCAAATTTCAAATTACTTTTAATATCCAGCGTTATGTGCTCGGGCGGCAAATGCTTGGAAATATCCATTAATCCTCCAATTTTAATCGATTTAATTTATTGAATTGGAAAAATTATGTCAATCTATTATAATAAATGGTTTGTCATCATCATAAATAATACCTAAATTGGTTAAAATGTTTAAGCTGGAGGCACAATGCAATTAACCGATATTCTGTCCGAAGAATTTATCAAATTGGATCCGGATGCAAGGGATCGAGATACCTGCATTAAAAATTTGCTGGATCTGTTAGACAAACATGAACTCATTAAAGATGTAGATAAAGCTTATAGGGCTGTCCTCGACCGGGAAAAAATCATGACGACCGGTGTGGGAAACGGCATTGCCATTCCTCACTGTAAAGACAATTCCTGCCCTAACTTCGCCGTAGCTTTAGGGATTCACTGCAATGGTGTGGACTTCCAGGCCATTGATAAAAAGAATGCGCAACTTATTTTTCTGTTGGTAGGACCCGAAAACAACCCCGGATTGCATATCAAATTACTCAGTAGAATATCCCGACTGATGAGTAATGAAGAGCTACGCCATCAACTGATCAAATGTAAATCAGCCGCAGAAGCCATTGAAATCATCAAGGAAGAAGAAAATTATTACTTTGACATCGAGTAATCAGACATGAAATTGGTTATTTTTGTCCTCAATAATGAAGAGCATCTGGAGAATGTGCTGGAGGCTTTTGTGGAATTGGGAATTACCGGCGCTACTATTCTGGATAGCCTCGGAATGGGTCGGGTTTTAGCTCACGACATTCCAATTTTTGCCGG
>WJIP01000281.1 GCA_014730185.1 Caldithrix sp.
CCACTCCTGTGGCCTCAATACCCAGTAATCCCGATGAGGATCCGGCCAGTTGGATGCTTTTGGTTTCTCTGGGGCCTATTCCAGAATTACAGCCTGGTGAAGACGTGAACGTGGTTTTTGGCGTAGTTTGCGGCTTCTGGGCCACTTCCGCCTCTACGGATGGTCCGGAGCGGAGGGCCAACTTACGTATCAATTCCGATTGGGCGCAAATTGCCTATAACGGGGAAGATGTGGACGGAGACGGTAAACTGGATCCCAATGAGGACATCAATGGAAACGGCCGGCTGGATAGCGGGGAAGACGCCTATCAGCCCGATCTGGATTTAAACGGTAACGGATACTGGGATTTGGGCGAACCGGTGTTTGGTGATGAAGACGGCCATCTGGATGTTTTCGAGGACACTTATGAAAATTTACAAAAGGGCATATCGGATTCTAACGGTGTGATCGATCGGTACATTTTGCCCTCGCCGCCGCCTTCGCCTAATTTGCTGGCGGTGCCGGGTGATGGTAAGGTCACGCTTTACTGGGATAATATTCCGGAATCCTTCGAAGATCCCATCACCAAGGAAAAGGATTTTGAAGGATACCGCATTTACAGTTCGCCTAAAACAGCCAATTCTGCGGAACAAAGAACCTTGCTGGCCCAGTTCGATAAAAACGACAGTCTGGCCATCGGTTACGACACCGGCTTTGAGGCCATTCGGTATGATACCGTCATAAACGGTAAGTCCTATAACTATCGGTTTGTGAATCGAAATCTGCTCAGTGGATGGCCGGATAAATATTATTATTCCGTAACCTCATTCGACCGGGGCAATCCGACCAACAACCTGCCCAGCCTGGAAAGCTCCTTTTTTGAAAATGTGACCTATACAATTGTCGGTAAACGAGCCGATCAGGGAGATATGAATGACCGTAAAATTTACGTCTATCCCAATCCGTACAAAGTCAGCGCCCAATGGGATGGATCCGGATCCCGGGATCGATTGATCTGGTTTGCCAATTTACCGGAAGAAGCTACTATTCGGATTTACACCCTGGCCGGTGATCTGGTGGATGAAATTTATCATGATGCATCAACCTACACCGGATCGGATGCAGCTTTATTGCGGGAAAAAAGTCAAAACCGCAATTTGGTCTTCTCCGGAGGCGAACACGCTTGGGATTTAATCACGAAAAACGATCAGGCTATTGCTTCCGGTTTGTATCTGTTCACAGTCAAAGATGAACGGAATGGTAAAGTATATTCGGGTAAATTTTTAGTCGTCAAATAAAAACAGGAGAGGAGGTGATGGGCGGGGCAATCCTATAACATGTTTTCGAATGTTGATCACTTAATTTAAAGGAGATGTTTTATGAGGAGGGTATTTATACCATTTGTTTTAGTTCTGGCTTTTATTGTAAGTGCAATGGGTCAGGATGTCACACCAATCAAAGACATTCAGTACACCGAAGACGCCTCCGGTGATTCGCCCCTGAATGGACAGGAAGTGACCATCAGCGGTATTATCACGGCGGAGCCTTATGCCTTCGGCGGCAGTAACTACTGGATTCAGGATTCATCCGCAGCCTGGAGCGGCGTGATGGTTTATGATTCCGATCGGGAAGTGGCCGAAGGGGATTCGGTGACCTTAACCGGTACGGTTGATGAATATTATAATATGACGGAAATTGTCGATGTTACGGCATTTACAATTGAAAAAGAAGGCGTTTTCGGTATCGAGCCGATGACAGTATCAACCGGTGAGATCGCCACCGATAGTTCCATGGCCGAAGCCTACGAAGGCTGCCTGATTAAGGTAATGGATCTGGATATTACCAACCCTGATCTGGGTTACGGAGAATGGGAAGTGGATGATGGCAGCGGCGGCGTTCGCGTGGATGATAAAGCCGATTACTTTTTTAATCCGGCCGACTACACAGAGGTTGGCGTCGAGTCCATAACCGGTGTGATGGATTATTCTTTCAGTAATACCAAAATTCAACCCCGTTTGGCCTGGGATGTGGTGGAAGGCGGCGAATATACCCGCATTCAGCGTATCCAGCAGGTGCGCCAGAGCGATCTTATTAAAGCTTTCGAAGATGAAATATCCGATATTTCCTATATGGCCGATCCGGAAAATGAAGATTTTCGCGGCGATACGGTTACCGTCAAAGGAATCGTCACCATGCCCACCGGTTTGAGCTATGCCGGCGACGGCATCAAATTTATTTTGGCCGAACCGGAAGGCGGTCCCTGGGCGGCAATTTTGTCTTACAACGAAGATTCCACTGCTTACCCCACACTGTTTGAAGGCGATTTAATCGAAATGACCGGAGAAATTGGTGAATATCAGACCGGTCCGGCGAACATGACGGAGTTTTGGATTACCAGTCCCATTGAAATTCTGGATTTTGGTAATGAGCTGCCGCCACCCAATATGGTTCATACCGGGGATTTACGTTTACCGGAAACCGCCGAACAATGGGGCAACAGTATGGTCTACGTGAAAGACGCCACAGTTGAAAATTATGCCACCCAATATGAACTGTTCGGGGTGGATGATGGTACCGGTGTTGTATTTGTCGATGATGATTCGGATAGTCTGGCCGCTTTTTACGAAGATAATCCGCTGCCGCCTCTGGGCACTATGGCCGATTCCATCCGCGGATGGGTGTATCATCATTTTGGCAGTTATGCCGATTCATCAGCTTATAAACTGGAACCACTGTACATCGAGGACATCGTCTGGGGTGCCGGTCCGCCGGCAGTCAGCAATGTACACCGGGATGTGGATATTCCCACCGCTGCCGATGCTGTAACCATTTATGCGGACATCGCCACCAATCTGACTATTGATGAAGCGGCTCTGTATTATGAAGTTGTGGAGGATGGTTCTTCATCCGGTTACACCAAAGTGGTTATGAGCCATATGGATGGTACTACTTATGAGGGGCAGATTCCGCAGCAATCCGAAGGCAGCTTCATTAATTATTTTGTCATGGCCGAAGATACGGAAGCACAGATGAGCATTATGCCGGCAGATACTTCCGTGCAAAACTATTGTTACCCGGTTACCGATGGTAATCTCACAATTAAAGATGTGCAATATTCCCCCTGGGCTATTGCCGATTCACCGTTCGAAGGTGTCCATGTTGAACTGACCGGTATTGCTACCACGGATACCGCCGCCAATAACAATTATGAAGCTTACGGTATCCAGGATGCTGAAGGGGCCTGGAGTGGTCTGTTTGCTTTTGGCATAAATGCTGATCTGGATCGTGGTGATGAATTGAAAGTGTATGGCACTGTAACCGATTACAATCCCGATTGGGGTTTTAAATGGGATAATAACACTGTTGTGCTGGTGGACTCTTTCGAGGTTATGAGCACCGGCAATTCGGTTGCCCCAATGAGCGCCGAAACCGGCGATTTGACCGGTGACAGTCCGGTTGCCGAAGCCCATGAAGGTGTCTTGGTGGAAATTTCAGACGCCACGTTAACCAGCCTGAACAGTTACGACGTAACCTTTGATGACGGCAGCGGTGAATGTCTGGTGGACGGTGATTTTATGTTATCGGCCGATCAGGATCCCAATAACACTTTTTACATCAATGATGACGAAGGTTATCTGTACGCCTTTGGAGATACTGTGCGTCCCGGTGAAACTATCGATCGCATCGCCGGTATATACACCTTCAGTTTTGGCAGCTATAAAATTGAAGTCCGTGATGCCGATGATTTCGGAAATGTTGTGGGTGTTAAAGAAAACTTTACGCCGGCACCGCTCACGTATGAGCTGGCTCAGAACTTCCCCAATCCGTTCAATCCCGAAACCCGCATCTATTTCGAAATTCCCAATAGCCAGCAGGTTCAGTTGGTTATTTACAATATTCTGGGGCAAAAAGTGCGCACGCTGGTTAAAGATCAATTTAACGCCGGCAGGCACACCATCAATTGGAACGGCCGTAATGATGCTGGTCAACGGATGCCATCCGGCGTCTATATTTACCGCATTAAAGCCGGAAGTTACATTGATTCCAAAAAAATGATTATGGTTAAATAAATGCAATTTCCCCCGCTCCAGTGGGGCGGGGGATTTTAAGAAATATTGAATGGCAAAATCCATGCGTAAGCAAACAATACTTTATCAGATTATTTTTTTCATGACAATTCTGTTCATCATTAACAGTTGCGATGATAATATTCTTTACAGTGAGCGGAAATCAAAGCCCGTAGATAATAAACCGCCCGATACGTATCTATTCCTTGTGGTTAACCCTAATGCGAATGATCAGGATTCTCTGGGTATTGATACCACAGCCAGTAAACAAATAGTACACTGGTGGGGAGAGGATCCGGACGGAGAAGTGATTGGGTACTACATCCAATGGGATTATCAGGCGGAGCCACAATGGGTCACCACCGAATACGATACCTTTTATGTACCCATCCGCAGCGCCTATGATGAATTCACTTTTCAGGTTTGGGCGGTGGATGATGACAGTACAATGGATCCATCCCCTGCAAAACAGATTTTCCCAGTATTCAACAGTAAACCCCGGATCAGCTTTAAAAACAGAAGTAACCCCACAGCGCCACCGGGCAATCCGAATGTAACTTCATATACTTTTCCCACCCGCACGTTCATGTGGTCGGCGGTTGATCCGGACGGCAATGAAACCATAACCCACATTTATTATGCATTGGATGATACTTCAAACTGGACTCAACTCTCTGGTAATCAGAATAGCATCACATTAACCGATATTCCACCAGGCGAACACCGCTTTTATGTCAAAGCGGCCGATATAGCCGGCGCCGAAAGTGAAATCATATCCTTTCCTGATCCGCAGGATGATATGGTGCCCAATAACTGGGTAGTCAAAGAGCCCAAAGGTGATGTCCTACTGGTTAATGATTTTGCCCAGGATCAACAAAATAAAACTCAACTCTATTATGAAAATTTATTAAAAAACATTATCGGCCCGGATCAATATAGTGTATGGGAAATAGGATCCTATCAATTTAAACAAGAAAACAGCCTGCCTTATGCCACTATCGATATAAAAGCCAATCTGGATTATTTTGATAAAGTTGTCTGGTTCTCTCATCTCGGCCGTCCCAATATTTCTGAAGCCGGTTTAAGCATAACCCAATACATGGCCGAAGGCGGACATATTTTTATCACCAACGGTAATGAGGAACAACCGGATACTACCTGGACATTTACCCGGATCGATTCGGTTTATCGCCTGAATCCCGGTGGGCGTTTGTTAACCGGTATTGAGATACTGGCTTCCTTCACCGGTACCGATCAGGATTCAACTTTGGATATGGAAATCGGCCAACTGATCGGTAACCGTGTATCCGCGCTCATACCGGGTGCCCAGGCTAAACCGGTGTATCGGATGCAACCCGACACCACAGCCATTGTTCCGATTCCCTACAATGGATCACCCTATGTAGGACTGCAATA
>WJIP01000282.1 GCA_014730185.1 Caldithrix sp.
AGTCTGCGGATTATCAAGGCCAGGCGTCCGCCTGGTTCAGTCTGGATCATCAATATCTGAATCGTTCGGCCTTTGGCATGCGCTACATACCCGAATGTTCGATCCATCCCGCCATCGGTGGCAGCCGGGCCTGGAGCGCCCGATTGAGTGTGCAAACTCGATACCATCAACGGTTAGGATCACCGAAAGATGTGCGCAAAAACATGGAAACCGACCTGTATCGCCTCTGGCTGCGCTGGTCGAAAGCGCAATGGGATATCCGGGTCGGATTGCAAAAAATCAACTTTGGTCCGGGCAAATTATTGCGATCCCAGCGCTGGTTCGATCGCCTTGATCCCCGCGACCCGTTAAACCTGACGACCGGCGTCTACGGCCTTCTGAGCCGCTACTACTTTATGAATAACGCCAATTTATGGGTATGGGCGTTATATGGAAACGAAGGTCGCAAAGGCCTGGAAATCATGCCCACGCGAGCCAATACACCGGAAGTGGGCGGTCGATTCCAGTATCCCGCGGCGATGGGCGAAATGGGCATCGCCTTTCACCACCGGCAAACGGATTGGTCAGCGATGACTCCGGAAAGTCCTGATAAAAAGTTCCAGCAAAAAATTGGCCTGGACGGCGTCTGGGATGTTGGTGCCGGACTTTGGTTTGAAGCGGTGTGGATTTTTAACGAAATTAACAACCCATGGAAAAACGATTATCGATTTGTTACCCTGGGCAGCGACTATACCTTTTCCATGGGTAACGGATTATATACGGCCGCCGAACACATGATGGTATCCGTTAACGACCGTATGCTGGCGGTGGAAGAAAATCTATCGTTGAGTGGATTGATGTTCAATTATCCCGTAAATCTTTTTGATCAGTTGAGTTGTATCGCATTATATCAGTGGGATATGGAAGGATTGGTCGGGTATGTGTCATACCAAAGAACGTACAATCGATGGCGTTTTATCGTGGATACCTTCTGGAATACCAGCGAAGATCTTTACAGTTTCGGCGATGCCAATGTGACCATCAGTAAAGGCATTCGCTTTATGGTTGTTTACAGTCATTAAAAAGGAAATTATCGGCATGGAAAACGAAGTTCAGGTCAAAACGGAACATCTGGTTAAGCGTTATCCCATGGGGGCCGAGTCTTTTCCGGCCTTACAGGATATCAATCTGCAATTCATGAAAGGCGAATTTACCGGCATCGTGGGACCGAGCGGCTCGGGCAAAACAACCCTATTGAACATCATCGGCACATTGGATAAGCCCACGGAAGGAGAAGCTCTGTTACTGGGCAAGACCATAAGCAAACTGACCCACAAAGAGGGGGCTAAAATTCGTAATGAACACCTGGGCTTCATATTCCAAACCTACAATTTACTGCCGGTTTATACCGTCTTCGAAAATGTGGAATTTCCATTGCTCTTATTATCCATGGAAAAAAAGGAACGGGATGAAGCCGTCTGGCAGGCGTTGGAATGGATGCAGATCACCGAAAAAGCCAAAGTCAAACCCAATCAGTTGTCCGGCGGTCAGGCTCAGCGGGTAGCCATTGCCCGGTCCATCGTCAAAAAGCCCAAAATCGTGATCGCCGATGAACCGACCGCTAACCTGGACGCCAAAAATTCGCATCGCATCCTGCAATTGATGGTGGATTTGAACAAGGATTTGCAAACCACGTTCATCTTTTCCACCCATGATGAAAAAGTAATTCAATATCTGCGCCGGATAATCAATCTGGAAGACGGTCGGGTAGCCAGCGACGAACTGGTAGAGTTGAACGGCATTGCTACCCAAGAATAGAAGGATGGTGGTCTTATGGTTTTATTACGTTTAGCTTTTAGAAATATCTGGGGCGCCGGTTTGCGCACCTGGTTAAACGCCATCGTGTTGTCCATTTCTTTTGTGGCGATTATCTGGACGCAGGGATTGTATGAAGGCATGGCTGAACAGGTCAGCCGGGAAATGATCAAAGTATCGGTGGGCGGCGGCCAGATTTGGCATTCCAATTACGATCCTTACGATCCGTTGACCCTTGATGAAAGCCACGGCCAAATTCCCCCCATCTGCCAACAATGGATCGCTAACGACCAGGCCGCGCCCGTCCTGATCCATCAGGGAGCCATTTATCCGCAAGGGCGCATGCAGCAAATTCTGTTGAAAGGCATCGATCCCGGTCAGCAGATTGTGCAACTGCCAACGCAAGGGCTGGCCAATCACGATCGCTTAACCGGACTAATCGGCGCCCGCATGGCCCGTAAAACGGGATTACAGAAAGGCGATTATATTACCATCCGCTGGCGGGATAGTAAAGGCGTGTTCGACGCCGCCGATGTGCAGATCGCCGGCATATTCGACACTTACGCCGCTTCCATCGATCAAAACCAGATCTGGCTGCCTTTAAACCGGTTGCAGCGCATGTTAGCTATGCCCGATCAAGCGACAATGTTCATCCTGGATCGGGAATTTTCTCCGTCGAAAATTCCCGAAGGCTGGCTATTTAAAAGGCAGAATGATTTGTTAGCCAATATTCAGGAAATCGTGCAGGCCAAATCCGTGGGCGCTTCTATCCTGTATGTGGTTTTACTGCTGCTGGCTATGTTAGCCATCTTTGATACCCAGGTGTTATCCATTTTCCGTCGCCGTAAAGAAATCGGAACATTGATTGCTCTGGGAATGACCCGCAGCCGGGTGATCGGCCTGTTTACCCTGGAGGGCTCCATGCACGGGGTGCTGGCGGCCATCGTCGCCGCGATTTACGGCATTCCCCTGCTGGTCTGGTATGCGGTTTATGGATTGGGGTTGCCGATCGATGCCGAAAACTACGGTATTGCTCTCGGTCAGCGCATTTTTCCCATCTACAGCGCCGGTTTAATTATCGGGACAACCTTATTGATTATGATCGTGGTCACCATCATAAGTTACTGGCCCACCCGCCGTATCGCCAAACTCAAACCAACCGACGCCTTACTGGGGAAGACGCAATGATCCGCTTCATACTAAAAGGCGTGCTGCGGGACCGTTCGCGCAGTTTGATCCCCGTTCTGATTGTGGCCATCGGTGTGACCTTAACCGTGCTTATTTACGGCTGGATGAACGGAGTGGTGGATAATTTGATGCGCACCAACGCCTATTATAATACGGGGCATCTAAAGGTAGCTACCCGCGCTTACTGGACCGAAGCCGAACAGTTACCCAATGATCTGGCCTTAACGGGGATGGATAGGTTATTAACCTTTTTACATAAAAATTATCCCGATGTGGAATGGAAGCCGCGCATTCGATTCGGCGGTTTACTGGATATCCCCGGACCCAACGATGAAACGCGGGAACAGGGACCTACGGCCGGTATTGCTCTGGATCTGTTCGAATCCGGCAAATGGGCTGAGCGTCGATTGTTTAAACTACAGGAATCATTAGTTAAAGGGCGATTGCCGCGAACCCAAAATGAAGTTTTATTGAGCAATCAGATGGCCCGAAGCATGAACATTGACATGGGCGACGAAGCCACGCTCATTGGGTCCACCATGTACGGCGGCATGGCCATGTATAATTTTAAGGTGGTCGGCGTTCTGACGTTCGGCGTGCAATTGCTGGACCGGGGCAGTATGATAGCGCACCTGAACGCGGTGCAGAGGGCGTTGAACATGGATAACGCCTGCAGCGAAATTTACGGCATCTTCAAAAATGATATCTATTCCGCAGAACGGGCCGCGGACATCAAACAGGACTTTAACCGGCAAAAATCAAAACCGGATGACGCATTCAGCCCGCAAATGAAGCTGCTCACCGATCAACAGGGTCTCGGCGAATTATTACCGGTGTATCGATCGGCCTGGCTGGTTTTGCTGCTTATTTTTGTGGCAGCCATGTCCATCGTTTTATGGAACGCCGGTCTCATGGCCGGCATTCGGCGTTACGGCGAAATCGGCGTCCGTCTGGCTATGGGCGAGGATAAGGGCCATCTATATCGCATGATGATTGCCGAATCGGTCATCATCGGATTAATCGGTTCCGTTCTGGGAACGGCCATCGGGCTGGCCGGGACGTATTACCTGCAATCCGTCGGGGTTGATATCAGCGGTTTTATGGAAGATGCTTCAATGTTTATTATGGATCGCGTCCGGGCCCGGGTTACCCCTACAAGCTATGTGATCGGATTTATACCCGGGTTGCTGGCCACTATCCTGGGGACAAGCATTTCAGGCATAGGGATTTACAAACGGCAAACTTCGCAATTATTCAAGGAGCTGGAAACATGAGAACGATGTGGTTGACGGCCATTTTGGTGTTAAGCGGTTTAGTGTATTCAAATAGTCAGGAATCTCTATCCGCCGAGCGGATTTTAGCACGCATCGACGACAATTATCAGGCGCAGACCTTTTTCGCCCAAACCGAAATGACCATCCACGGCCGGCGGGGCAGCCGCACCATCAAGGCGCAATCATGGTCCAGAGGCCGTGAAAAAACGTTTACCGAATACCTCTATCCCCCCAGGGATAAAGGGACTAAAATGCTGAAACTAAAAGATGAACTTTGGATGTATTCCCCGCAGACCGACCGTATCATCAAAATCGCCGGGCACATGCTCAAACAGTCCGTAATGGGATCCGATCTGTCTTATGAGGATTTCATGGAAAGCGATCGCCTGAACGAAGATTATCGGGCCGAGCTGATCGGCGGCGAGCCGATTGACGGACGGGCCTGTTACATACTGCAATTAACCGCCAAACGGGATGATGTATCGTATGCCTCCAGGAAAATTTGGGTGGATAAACAGCGGTTCCTGGCTCTCAAGGAAGAACGCTTCGCCAAAAGCGGCAAGTTGTTGAAGGTCACGGAAATAAAAGAGGTTATGCGCATCGACGACCGTTGGTATCCAAAGAAAATATTGTTTAAGGATGCCCTGAAAACCGGTAAAGGCACTGTGTTTGTCATCGATACCATCGAGTTCAATATCGATGTACCGGATTATAAATTTACCAAAGCCGCGCTGCGGTGAGTTCCGAAATTCCAAACCGCAAAGCCCAAATTACAAATAAATTTCAAATCACAATACCCAATGACCGAAACGCCTTTTGGCAAAGCAAGGTAGGTTTGTCAATTGGATAATTGGTATTTGACTATTATTTGTTATTTTCCCGCCGGAGCGGGATGCCTTCGGTAATATTTTGTTTATTGGGATTTTAAAGTATTGATTGCCAGCACATTTGATGAAACAATGGCTGCCATGCATTATGACAGCC
>WJIP01000283.1 GCA_014730185.1 Caldithrix sp.
CCGAGGTCGCCACAGCAAGAAATAAAAAAAAATTTAACATTGATAGACCCGTTACCGACAGCAGAGGCCTGTTCAACTGGCAGGCCCTTGAGGCTTTTCAGAGCGACGATTACCTGTTGAAACAGAAAATTCTGCAATATCTCTATTACCGCTCGCGCAATAAAACACAGCTCATTGTTTGGGATAATATTCATTTGGCTTCCCCAACGACTCTAAAGTTGTTGCATTACATTGCCGGTAAAATTTCCGACTATCCGGTGCTTATCTTGGCAGCGACAACTACAGAAAAAAATAGCAACATATTCTTTGAACCGGGCAAGAATGAAGATATTATTCTGCGTATGAGCCGGGAAGGGCTCATATATAAAATCGAGTTGAACCGATTCCGACAAGAGGATATCCGTCAGTTTCTTAATCAAACGTTACAGCACACCGATTTCAACTGCGAGTTCATTCCCTTACTATATAAAATTACAGGTGGATTGCCCAGTCTCATCCATTACTACATTCAACTAATGAAAAAATATAAAATCATTTATAAAGAACAGGGCATCTGGTTTAATTCTTCGGAGTTCAGCGAAACATATTTACTGGAAATGGCTTTTAATTCGCAAGAACAACATCAAACCCTGGGTCGGTTTGACTATTTATCCGACCCTCAAAAAATGATATTATATTATTCAGCATTAATGGATAAATGGTTAGATATCCCACTGCTGCAGTCAGTTACCAACTTATCCCGCAGTTCTCTTATCCATCATTTAAAGCAGTTAATCGATTTCGGATATTTGAGATTGGCCCGGGATGGTCAATTTTATTTCAAATCTCTAAAACTCCAAACTTCGCTTGCGGACATGATTCCACTGGCCGCCCGAAAAAAAATGTATGAGGAACTAGCCCATACCTTGGAATACAATCCTTCCGGTGAGCCGGATACCTTTATTTTCCGTCTTGCCGATTATTATGGGAAAAGTAAGAATAAAACCAAAGCGGCGGAATATTGTATTCAGGCGGCAACCAACGCTGTAAAAAATTATGCTTTTTATGAAGCTAAACATTACATGGAAAATGCGTTAACAGCCATTGCTGAACCCAAAACGATGAAGGAGCGACCATTAGTTTTAAACCTTTATTTGCAGGCTGCCTGGTTAGAACGTACGATTGGACATAACTTAAAAAGCTTAGAGCACTGCGAACAAGCACTCCGTTTAAACAAGGATTACAAAACAGATCAAACAACACTCAAAATTTTTATTCAACAAAGTTTTGCCTATTTTAACTTGAATGAATGGCAACAATCGCAAGAATTATTGGAAAAATGTCTTCAGAAACAGGCATTGTTGGAGCCATATGAACGAGTTAATATTCATTATGGATTGGGAAAAATTCATTTTGAATTAGGTAACCTGGATCAGGCCAAAGTGTTTTTTAACAATGCCTTGCACCATGCCGAAAAAATGAATTCGAAATCCATGACTGCGCTCATATACAATTCCTTAGGGGTATTACAAAATGTGCATAACAATCATATGCAATCCATCGCTTTCTACAGCAAGGCGATCCCTATTTATGAGGCGTTAAATGATCAGGTGGGATTGGCCCGCATCTACAACAATATTGGATTGACATACGCCGGCATCAACGATTGGCAAAAAGCAAACGATCTTTATGGAAAAAGTTTAGGCTTTTCAGATGTAATGGGTTTACTACAATTAAAAGCAATAACCTTTATTAACCGGGCTTTCGCCTTGGCCAATCTTAATCGTTTGGATGAAGCAATGGAGTACAGTTATAAAGCGTTTCGTCTGTTTAAACGCCTGAAAGATGATTTAGGTTGTGCCGAATACTATAAAACGCGGGGCATCATCGAACATAAATTGAAAACGTTTCATAAATCTCAAAAATATCTAAAAAAAGGTCTGGAGCTCTTTTCAAAATATAATAACCGGTTAGGCATTTCAGAATCTCTTTTAGCATTGGGTGATCTGGAGCTATCTAATCAAAACACAAAAGAAGCTTTATCGCATTTTGAAGCAGCTCTAAAAACGTATCAACGAATGGGAGCATCCAGCAAAGCTGATCAACTGCAATGCAAAATCGAATTTGTTAGGGACCAAAAATATCGCAGTAAATCACATGAATTGGCCTGTTAGATATAAACAAAAAAATTGTGAATTGCCTGAGCTTTTGAAAAAGCACTGGGATAAGCGTCTATGGAAACTATAGCAAAATACGAAATACTGGGTAAAATTGGCAGCGGCGGTATGGGTGAAGTGTATAAAGGATTTGACACCCTGCTCGATCGTAATGTAGCCATAAAGCTGATGCACAGTTCTTTAATGAAAAACAAGGAACATTTGGAGCGGTTGATGGTTGAGGCTCGGGCAGCAGCCAAACTTATCCATCCCAATGTAGTCACGATTTATGATATCGGCGAATCTGAACAGGGTCGTTATATCGTCATGGAATATGTAGATGGTAGCCCCCTCACGGAATTAATTTATGACCAGGGTTTTCTCAACATTGAACTGAGCAGAAAAATAATCACTCAACTTCTGAGTGCCCTCAGCCTGGCTCACAAAAATGGTATTTACCACCGGGATGTAAAACCGGAAAACATTTTAATTAGCAAAAAAAATGAAGTTAAAGTTCTGGATTTCGGCATAGCCAGGATCGGGGATAAATCCGGAGCTACATCGGCTGGCGAAGTTCTCGGAACTTTAGAATATATGGCACCGGAACAAATGCTGGGTCAGGATATTGATCAACGTTGCGATTTATATTCTGTTGGTGTGCTGCTTTATCAAATGCTGACCCAAAAGCTCCCGTTCACCGGAAACAATTCTGTCGATATCCTTTTTAAAAAATTAAATGAAGATCCGATTGCTCCCTCATATTTTAACGCCAATGTTCCCAAAGCAATGGATAAAGCGGTCCTCAAAGCTATCCATCACGATAAGGAGGAACGGTGGGAATCTGCGGAAGAATTAATTGATGCCCTTCATACCAAATTCAACGCCAAAGCTGTTGCCAGCAACGATTTCTGGAGCGCTCAAAGTACGGATCAGCAAGAATCCAAAACCCTGAATCAAAAGGACATATTAGCCCCGAACGATGGTTTCCATCAGGTTTTTATCGGCAGAGATCAAGAATTTAAAAACCTGCATCAGGCCTTTAAGAAAACGATCAACAACTTAGGGAACACAATCATTCTTTCAGGCGAAGCCGGAATCGGCAAAAGTACCCTGGCGAGCCAATTCCGGAATTTTCTGGAACATCAGGATACCTGGGTGCTGCAGGGAACTTGCCTGTATCAGGAAGGCATGGATGCCTACTTGCCCTATATTGATGCCATACGGGGATTTCTGAGCCACGAAAATAATAAAGTTTCCAAAAAACAACGCAATGAATTGAAAAAAATGATGAAACAAAATGTTCCTGTTTTGTCAAAATTCACCGAGCGTTTAAAAACCACATTCATTACACAATTCAATGGAGAACCCAGTACACAACAGCAAAACATTAATTTGTTCGAAGAGTTTTACAATCTACTTTCGATGTTGTCTGAACTACGCCCTACTGTTTTGATCATTGACGACCTGCAGTGGGCGGATGAGGCAAGTCTAAAATTATTTCACTACCTGGCTCGTAAAATAGAAAAAAAACAAATATTGCTCTTCGGAATCATGCGTTCCGATCATTATGATCTTAAGGAAAATGGTAAACCTAAGTTGATCGTTGACATACTGGCTAGAATGCGCAGAGAATATTTGTTCGATGAAATCAAGGTACAACAATTCCATCGCAAAGACTCCGACCTACTGGTTGATAAATTATTACCCAATTCCGCATTCTCCGAAGAATTTTATGAAAATCTTTATCGGGAGACCAAAGGCAATCCATTTTTTCTGATTGAAACATTGAAAGCCTTGAAAAATAATGGACAAATTTTCATCAACGGTGATATTTGGGTGGATAAAAAAATCGACTTCAATTTGGAAGTGCCAAACCGGGTTGAAGATATATTTATCCGCCGTTTGAGTGCCTTGAATAGCGAAGAACGGGAAATCCTGCAAATTGCATCGGTCCTCGGTTATAAATTTGATCCATATTTACTGGCCAAATTGTTGGACACCAAAAAAATATTTATTCTGCAAAAATTACAAAAGATGGAAACCGAGCATCAGGTGATAACCTCTGCAGAAGATTCCTACCAGTTCGAACATCCCATGTTGGGTGATCTTCTTTATTCAGAAATACCGGCTGGCCTTGTCAAAGAGTATCATTCGATGATTGCTGAAATTCTCGAAGAAATACACGCGCCTCATTACGGAGCCATGATTGGCGATGTCGCAAGGCATTTTTATAAAGCGGGAATATACAAAAAAGCCGTTCCATTGTTATTCGCTGCCGGTGAACGATCTTTCGAGCTTTCTGCATACAGAGAGGCCGTGCTTTACTTTGAAGATATCATCAACACGGTCGGCGGAGATTACCATAAGCTGCCGCAGACTCTGCCGGTTGTAACCTTATACTTTAAACTGGGTATTTGTTACGAAGAGATCGGTGAACTGGAAAACAGCCTAAAGATATATGACCTGTATAGCCGGGTCAGCATGGAACATGAGAATCAAACTAAACATATCGATGGGATTATGCGCATGGGGCGCGTTCAGGATAAACTGGGTGAGTTTAAAAAATCACTTGACCTGTACGAGCAATGTCTGGCATTAACTAAAAAACATAACATAAAAAATGTATTAAGTCGTGTATATAATAAGATAGGGGTCCATTTTTTCCATAAAGGTAATTATGATGAAGCATTGAAATATTTCAGCTTAACGATAAAATCGATCGATTCCGACTACGGTGAATACGACAAAGCTCACGCCTACACAAATCTGGGAATCATAGCCAATATCATCCGGGGAGATTATGGAATTGCCCTGGAAAATTTTAAAAAGGCTTTAAAGATATACCAGGCCAGGAATGATACCCAGGGGCAGGCCACCGTCTATCATAATATTGGCATGTTTTATTCCGAACAGGGACAATGGCTGGAATCGGTAAAGGCTCTGGAAAAATGCCTGCAACTGGCGGATGAAACAGAAGCCAAACATTTACGTGCATTAACACATTTAAATATGGGCAAAGCATTTGTCCGACAACATAAAACAGCCAAATCCAAACGCCTGACAGGAAAAGCCCTAAAGATGTTCAGAAGAATGTCCGATGTTATTAGTATTGGTGAAGCGTATCATGTGTTTGGAATTATTTACAGTAAAGAAGGGGATTTCATAAAGGCGGAAGAGTTTTTACAAGATGCTATCCGAATCTTCCGTAATAAAAACTACCTGGAAGGGCTGGCCGAAACACAACTGACTTATGGAGAAATTTTATCCGATAAAGGTGAGGTTAAACGGGCCAAAGCCTATCTCGATGAGGCATTGGAAATCTTTAAATCCATAAAGATTTCATCTAGAATCAAAGAGGTGCAGCAAAAACTTCAGGTTCTGAACACCGGAACGACTCAACATAAGGTTAATAACCGTAAAAAA
>WJIP01000284.1 GCA_014730185.1 Caldithrix sp.
CGTATTTATCCGACCACTTCCCCAATAGGGGAGCGCCGATGAGTTGAAAAAAAGAATAAGTGGCTCCTATGGTTCCATAGATCAATTCGTTGCCCCCGAATTTGATTACCAGAATGATCAAAAAAGGCAGGATGATGCTGTAACCCAGTGTGCCGATAAAATTGACCAACAGGATGGGGAAGATCATCACGCGATCAGCGTTACTGACTACAGCATCCGGGGAAACTACTTGAGGGTTTTTTTTATCATTGACCAAAAACAGACCTTTAGACTGCCTCACTAATCTCGAGGAGATGACCGTCGGGATCACGGAAGAAGCAGCGTATTTCCGCGCCCCAATCTACAGGTGGCGTGAGGAATTCAGCGCCGTGTGATTTTAAAATTTCGTATGCCTTTTGGCAATCCGAGACGCGTATTGTCATGGCATGACTAACAGATTTGAGATTTTGTGGCGGTGCAAAGGTCACATCCGGTTTGTCTTTAGAGGGACCACCGCCGGTGACCAGGAGCAGCCAACTGCCCTGAAACTTGAGAACGCAAGATGTGCCGCCGTACTCTCTCACGACGGTCGCTCCCAGCACATTTTGGTAGAATGATCGTGCAGGATCCATATCACTCACAACCAGGATATGGGTCAACTCCATATCGCCGCTGGGAAAGTCATAATTCATTCTTGTCTCCAATTGTTTCTAAATGAGTTTCAGGTTTTCGGGTATACGCTAAGCGTGTACGGGCTGCGTTTTAATTCGTATCATCCTTGAATTTGATGTGCCAATGGGTGCCATCGCAAAAGGGTTTGTTTTTGGATCCACCACAACGGCACATGGTGAAATGTTCTTTTGAAGCCCCTTCACCGCGCGGAGTATCGACAAGCTCCGGTCCGCCGGACACCAAATAGGGTCCGTTGGGTGCCACAAAAATGGCCGGCTCGCCATCGCGGTCGCGGTGCTCTACACCATCGACGGCGTAACTCAGGGCGCCTGACGGACATTTTTTAATCGTTGCGATGATTTCTTCCGGGCTGGCGGCATCCGGATGAATCCACGGCTCTTCATTCAAACGGAAGACTGCCGGCAGGCCATCGGTGCAACGTCCGGCATGTGCGCAAATGCCACGGTTATCGTGAATGGTGATTTGCTTGCCCTGGTAGGTTTCCCTCTTGTCTTCAACGCGGCCCTCCAGTTTGGCGGATGAGAAGCCGGTTTTTGCGTGTGTTCCGTCGCAAAACGGCTTATTCGTCGACCCGCCACACCGACAGAGCGCCATCGTCTCCTTCGTTTCGAACCGCCCTTTTTGATTGGCGAAATTCTTGAGCCCTTTCACCAGATAGGGTCCATTCGGGGTTGGTGTGATGGTCGGTTTCTTTTCTGAGCTCATGTGAATCTCCTTAACTTGGTTGGTAGTCCAACGCAAACTTCAAGTTACCTTTAAGCCTTGCATTGTTCTACTTGTATAACGTCTAACTTAGTGGGCGAATTTCGCACAGCGAATTTTGTTCATGGGCTCAGTCTCCCGTAAGTCCGAAGGACTACTGCATAGTATCCAGCGCAAGGCGGGACAACACCGGATTCAAAGCCAGGCGCCGCCCGAGGCGGGTAAATCTTGCCGGAAAATGATACCAGATGCACCTTAATCGAGCGCTGGCATTGAATGCATGATTAGTTAGACAGCAAACATTCTTTGTTTTTGCGTATTACTGTTACTAATTAGACGCGAAATTCTCCACTGATTGTCCAGTTCTCGAGTATAAATAACAATTTGTTTTACATCTACAGTAACGACCTCTTCTGAATCAAAGACATTGACTTCACCAGTTACTTTCGTACGTGCATATGCCCAATCGCCACTAACATTAATTTCTATAGGCTCAATCGAAATTGAAGCTTGGTGTTTAAAACCTGCCTTAGCTGTTTCTATTAATTCCTTTCTGGTAGTAACAGCGGGTGAACCAGGTGGCATATAGACTGCATCCGCGGAAAATAAGTTTACCCATTTCTCAACGTCACTAGCATTATTATATGTTTCCGTTTTTTGGATAAGCTTTTTGATTGCAGTTTTATCCTCATCAATGGAATTTTGCTGCTGACCGTACGATGCCAGTGGACTATTGAATAGAATTAGAATAGCAAAAAGCTGTAAATAAATAGTTTTCATAATAACCTCTTTTTTTAGTTGTATTGCAGCCTAATCTGGCGACGGATGTGCCGCCGAACCTTGAGCGCTTGACCTCGAAGAGGACGGTCGGCTCGATACGCTGATAGGCCGCCAGGATAATTTATAAAAGGTAATCATTTGCTTCAATATCTATCCTAAAAGCCGCATGTTTAAGAGAGAAGAAGATTATTGGTTTTACAATATTGTTCATGGGCTCAGCTCAACAAAGGATTCCAAGCCAGGCTCGTGCATGAAAATGATACCAAATGCACATTCATCAAGCGCTCCGGCGTTGAATCCGTGTTTAGTTATAGCCCTTAGTCTATTATTAAAAATTCTTTAAGTCTGATGCTATTTCCGGGAATTGTTTTAATATATTTTTATCAGATGTATAAAACTCTAATCCTAACCGCTGTGCTAATGCGACAAACTCACAATCGTAAGCTGAACAGTTTGAAGATGATACCATTTCAAAGATTTCAAATGAATTTACATCATACTCATTACCAGATAAAAACTCTTCAGCTTCGTTCATGATACTTTGAGCATCTTCAATGCTCAAATGATTATTTCGTATATAAATTGTTAGAACATTCCTTAACTCACTTTTCCATAGATACGGCACAATCCAAACGGGATCGTGTTTTAATAGTTTTCTGGCGTGAGAAGAATAGTCACCGCTGATAAATAGATATGCTATAACATTCGTATCTACCACGATCATGGGCGCCCCTGGGTTCTGGCCTGTTCTATTATATCATCGGTAAGCTTTGGGATATTTATTTTCTTTTGCAGTTTATCTATTCTTTTTAGTAAAAGATCAGGATCAATAGGTTTATTACCTAGAGAATGGTATAATCGATACAGAATTTCACCATTTATACTTCGATAATTCATAGAAGCGCTTTTTTTAATTTGATCATATAAATCATGTGGTATGTTTTTGAGTGTAATTGCTGGCATGAGAACACCTTTAATTTTAGTTTCTTTTTGCAACCATATTGGAATATACTCTATTGGTATAAAAAAACAAAATTTCTAGTTATTCTTTAGTGTTAAAAATTTTATTGGGCTATAACGTGGCGGCGGATTGAAAAGCCGCCGCCACGAAAGGGCCGTCCGTTTAGGTCGGTCCTACGGTTAAGTTGTGCCGCTGTCAATGCGAAGTAAATACCTCCCCAAGGTCACAATCAAATTGCAGCCCCGACCAATTTCAACAAAAGGCATGCTTTGGCAGTCGGAACGAATGATTGGTTAGCCGGAACCTCGGTTTGTAAGGCCGAGCCGAAAATGCTTGCTACCTCATTTTGCGATATATCCCTCTACTGACCTCACAATTCTTTACATCCAGAAAATATCCCTTGACAATTCCACTTAACAGTGTTAGATTAAATCTAACAATAATAAATAAAATATATCATTGTAAGGAATATGTTATGACACGTTCTCGACGGGAGAAAATTCTTGACATTACACGCGAAGAAATCAAAAACACAGCCCGGCAATTGATGGCTGAAAAAGGTACCGCTGGTCTTTCAATACGAGCCATCGCCCGAAAAATGGAAATGACGGCCTCAGCCCTCTACCATTACTATGCCAGCTTGAACGATCTCATAACAGCCTTGATTGAGGATGCTTTCACACAATTGGCAGATACCGTTGAAGCCGCTAGCAAGAATCCGGCTTTGACCACTTCCACAGAACGATTTACCGCTGTTGCTCACGCTTACCGCGAGTGGGCACTCAACCATCCCATTGATTTCCAACTGCTCTATGGCAATCCAATACCCGATTATTCGCAACCAACAGGTATCACCTATCCACCGGCACGCCGCAGTTTTCTTGTTACCGCCCGAATCTTTACCGCGGCGATTAAAAGCGGGGAGATCGATCTGCCGCTCAAATATCGCGATTTGCCACCTTCTTTAGAAAAATCGCTGCTCGATTTGACACAAGTCGATGGTCATGACCTGCCTTTGCCCGCATTGTATTTGGCAGCAACAGCCTGGGTGAAGATACACGGTCATATAATGTTGGAATTGTTCAATCTTATCCAGCCTGTCATTGCGGACGTAGACGACTTTTTTCAATATGAAGTAAAGAATTTTATCCAAAACATCGGTCTTAAGTTACCGGAAAGGAGAAGTTAAAATGATTATACATGCAATAGAAACCGGCAAAGTAAAAATCACAAAAAATTGGCGTATGGGGCGTGGCAACGGTATCAAGCGTTTGACAAACACTCTGTTTGACAGCGAATTTACCGAATGGCTGCCCATCTATGTGTGGGCGATTGAACATCCGGAAGGTCTCATTGTTATCGATACCGGCATCCCGGCGGATGCCAATAAGCGTATCTGGTTCCCGCCTTTCATGCCCCTTGTGCAACGTGCTGCCAAATTCAAAATGACCCCGGAACAGGAAGTTGGTTCAAAGCTAAGGCAACTCGGTTTGTCGCCAAACGATGTACGATGGGTTGTGCTGACCCATCTGCACCAAGATCATGACGGCGGACTGCATCATTTCCCCAATGCCGAGTTTGTTGTCTCATCTAAAGAGTGGGAAATGGCCGTCGGGGTCAAGGGTCGGATGAATGGTTACCTCAATCAGCGCTGGCCAGATTGGTTTAAGCCAGGATTAGTTGATTTTAGGAGCCAGATACCATTCGGGCCGTTTGCCGGTCATCAAACACTCACTCAAGCAGAGGATATCCATCTTGTACCGACCCCTGGACACAGCCCGGGTCATTTGTCGGTGATTCTGGTGGAAGATGATTTATCTATCATGTTCGCAGGAGATGCCTCTTACACCGAGGAATTACTCATTGCGCAAAAAGCTGATGGGATAGGACCCGATCCGCAAGTTCAACAAGAGACCCATCGAAAGATTCTGGAATACGCTGAGCAGCATCACACTGTTTATCTGCCAAGTCACGATCCCGGTGCGAAGGAACGGCTGGAAAATCGCGTTTCTATCAACACGAACTTTGAAGCGGAGGTGCAAACACGATGAAATTTCAAAACGTAATTGAGATTCAAGCGTCAATCAAAGACGTATTTGAGTTTGTGGCCGATATGAGGAATATGCCAAAATGGAACTATTTTGTGAAAAGGGTGACTCAGGAAAATGGGGACAGACCTGAACTTGGCGCCCGCTATTACCAAACACGGAAAACGGACAGTCAGCGTTATGAAATAATACAATACGAACCGGGGCAAAGCCTGATTATCAAGACTATCCCAGGCGATTCACCTATGTTCGAGCGTCATCTGCGTTTTGAGGCCATCGCTAACGGCACTCGTCTTATTGACGAGATGTCGCTCCGTACAGGCTACCCTGGGATACTTGAACGTTTGGTTGTCGGGCGCATTCGCCGGGCCGTAGCGGAGAATTTAGGCAAACTCAAGGAATTACTTGAGCACGGGCAGACTCAACTTCAAGACGGGCGGGGCATCTACCTGGCCTCTCTTGATGAGGCCAAAGCCAAACCGTAAATTTACCAAGCCTAATCTCGTCCGGAACTGCAATTGCCGAGAACTTTCCGGCTAATCGCGGAGATCAGCTGACCGTATGGCTGAGCGTGAGCGAAGCCCACGGGTCAGCTGCATTGATTTGTTGAACGACCCTGTTCTTGAATTAGGTTGGATTCCTTTTAAAGTTTTTGATTAATTCAGTTGCTAAAGAATCATACAAACTGGGCGGAATATCATGACCCATATTCATAAACCATTTTGTTTTTGCGTTTGGGAGAATCGAGGCTAATTTCTTGCTGTGGGCAATAGGCACAAAGGGGTCATTTAGGCCATGAATAACCAAAGATGGAATTTCCAATTTCTTTAACTCTTCATAGCGGGAACCGGATAGGCGAACAGCCTTCTCATGTTGACCAGAAACATGAGGATTGTAGCCATTTCGATTTCTTTGATTATACAATACTTGCTCTGCTATTTCTTTGATATTGATTTTGTATTCCGCATCCCCTTTAAGTATTGTTCTGGCAGCGATATGCATTTTGATAATATTTCTTTCAGACGGGAATATCCCATACTTCAGGCCAATCTTAATCAGGTCGAATGTAATATCTCGCGAAATCCCTTCTAGGTTCTCATCTAAAATATTTCCCGATGACATCATGTTGGCCAAAGTCAGGGCACGATATGGAAAGTGGATTGCAAATTCTTGGGCTACCATTCCTCCCATTGAAGCACCGACCAAATGTGCTTTTTCAATATTCAATGTGTCGAGGATAAGTTTTGCATCTGATGCTAAATCCGAAAGAGAATAGGGGGATTTTTCCCATTCCGGCATCCAATCTGACATTCCGGTTCCCCTGTAGTCATATCGTATGACCTGGTATCCGGAATCGACCAGTAAATCAATAAATCCCTGTGGCCATCCAAAGGCATCATTTGCTATACCCATAAACAATAAAACAGCCCCATTGTCTTCGCTTCTTGGATTAATGGATTCAAACCAGACTGAAGAGTTTTCAGGATAGACGTAACCGGTTTTACCTTTTATCAATTCAGGTAAATCGGTTTGAAGAACATTGTCAATAGTCTCATCACTGTTTTTAGGAAGTTGTGGTCCTGAAAAATATAAGACAGCACCGCCAATAATCACCAAAGTGGCAATAAAGAGGGCAAGGAATTTCAAAATTTTAAAAATGAGTTTCATATTTACCAAATGCGATTGTCAATGAAAAATTATTGGGCCGTTTAACGTGGCGGTGGATGTGCCGCCGGACCTTGAGCGCTTGCACTCAAAAGGAAAGGTCGGTCCGTTCGGCTCTAAAATCACTTGCCGCCGAGCAAGTTTTTCACCGCATGTAAAACTGCGTGTTCCTGTTTCCAATTACCAAGAACCCCATACTTTTTGCAATCAAGTGCATTTTGATTGTTATTCGCAAATTAAGAATTATTTTCGGCGTTACCTTACACCAATCATTTTTTTATTCGATCTTAAAAGAATTTGAAACTATTGTTTCACTACGATTCATTGCATTCTTATGGACCTCGAGCAAAAGACGAAAAGTACCGGTTGAGTTAAAGATGCCGGCATGCAGTGAATGAGTATAGGTACTACTTGCCGGTATGGTATCCAATTCAGTTTGACAACGTAAAGACATATATTCAAACCACAAGTTGTCTGACCAATTGTTATTCTTTTTTTTCTGATAAAACATTTCCAGGTAGAAACCGCATCTTAGCCCTATTGTTATATCCGCATCCGTATTATTCGTTAGATTTAACTTCATACTATCTAATGGAGTATATGATTGGTGGTCAGTAGAAAAATTAATTTGGCCCATTGATGCGGGTACGTCGGTAACTTCTTTCTGGCAGCTAATGATTAATAATAAAAATAAGGAATATGAAATCAATGCTTTCATTTCGATTATCCTTTTTTAAATATAGGTGTTATCAAATTTTCTTGACCCAATACTACGTATATCGTAGCACCGTTAATTTGTCGCGGACAACCTGAAACGTCAGCTGAAAGCGTTGGCCACATTGCTTTGTTAGTTTGAAGACTTGGTAGAAAACTCCTCAAAGAATTGGTTTGAATCCACTAAAATATTAAATCCGAATATCCAGCACGTTTCGGATGCATCCGAGAAATCAAGTCCACCCTTCATGATCGATTCATTCAGGTAGCGATCATCTGCTCCGTTGTATGTTTTAGCGATTGCGATTGCCTTTTCCCATATTGATGTCAGACGTGGATCATTTATGCTTGGTCGCCAATCGATGACCTGATCACTACGAAATCCCGGTGTACCGTTGCCGCGCGTATTCCCATCGGGAATCCTATGATATGATGCAGCATTCCTGACATAGGCCAGGTCCTCTGAGGTTGTAACCTCCTCATTCCAGTCCGCATGTTGAACGATATGCACAGCGTTTTTGATGTCAGCATCAGGCAAGCGGTTATGAATATCCCGAACCAGAGCAGCAGAAAAGTCTGATTGTCCACCTTCAGCTATCCAGATTTTCCCACCATTTTGAATAACTTTGGTAGCAAGAGCACTGACTTCTTCCAGCGCTTTATCGAAATCGCCATGTGCATCTGACCAATTTTGTCCGAAGGCCAATTCGAAAAGATCGTTGGCGGGAACATAAGCGCCACTCTGGGTCCCATAGGCTCCTGCAACTGCATGATAAGATACTTTATCAAAGCGCTCATCTGCCAGCATAGTCGCCACCGCAGCTACAGAATGAATATCATCTACATCGGTTTTCAAGTCAAAATGGGCGAGGTAGAGATCCTGATCTTTATTAAATTTACCTAAATAATCTGACTCAGCACGATTGCTGTTTCCACAGGAGCAAACTAATGCAAACAGGGTAATACTTAGAATTACATTTTTTCTCATCTATTTATATCCTTTATTTTAACGGACTGCTACTCAGCCGCAAAAAACATTGCCAGAACTGGCAATTACAAAAAACAATATCGCGTTTTTTGTCGGCTACAGTAGCTTGTTAAGCAAACCTTTAATTTATAAATACATCGAAACTAATTGTAAAACTTCTGTTTTTAAACTCACTTTTATTCTGCAATTCATCAGGATATGCTATTGTTGGGCTATGGTATAACCTTGTGAGAGCCCAATAATATTGTAATGAAAAATAAATACGATCTTTGTAAAATGGTAGTTTAATACCAGCTAAAACACCTAACTCATTATGATTAAGTTCATCCCTAATATTTTTCGGGCCATAATCTATTTCATCATACGATTCAATCGTTACTTCTTGCTTAGCTGAAATATTATATGAATAACTTGCTCCTAAAAGAAAGTCGAAATCCGTAAACAAATCACCAATTTTACTGTTAAGCTTAAAATATATTGGTATAGTTACATATTCAAGATTATAAACGGCATGGTCGTGACCAGGGTTTTCAAACATCGAATTTCCCCACCTTGAGCCTACTTGGTTATAAACCAGCTCTCCTTGAATAGAAGTATTTTCATTAATGGTTTTATCAACAACAAAACCAAAAGTAATCCCAATTTTCATGTACGGATCATTGAAGTCAGACCTGGAACTTTCATCTCTGACGATATGTGAAATATTCATTCCAATCTTACCCCCAATCCGATAATCACTATTCATTTGTGAAAAACAAAAGTGTGAAAATATTAAAACTAATAATACAGTAATTTTCATTTATCGAGTCCAAAAGGATGTTTGTATAACGAACCATGCTGAAGCCGACGAAAAGCAGGCTAGACTATTGCGCCGCCGGGGGCAATCAGACACTCCAGAAACTGCCAGCCCTCCCGGTCGGATTAAAGCACAAGTTAGAGGCATTAATCTAAGTCTTTTAAAAGGGTCCAAGATGTTCCTGACTCTGATACTTTCTTGAATCCTAATGCTTCATACAAATGTAATGCATGATTTTTTGGATCAACACTTAAACTTATATTTTTTATCCCTCTAGATTTTGCATTTTCCAGTAATCTCGTCATTAATTCTTTACCGATACCTTTACCTCTGTATTTCTCAACCATTGATATACCTAGCTCTGGTGTGGATGAATCAACAAATCCAAAACCATGGTCTTCATTGGTATAAAAACGATACCATGCGGCTCCTATAGGTATCTCTTTTTCGTCTGTTGCAATCAGCGAATAATCTCCAGACCTTCTGAAAAAATCTTTTAATAATTTTGATATTTCAGGGACAATAAATAGATCCTCTTTCGGTATTCTCTCTTGGTCAGTAGACCAAAAAACCGCCTCATATAACATGTCCTGTAAGAATTCAAGGTCTTCAGTGGTGCCTTTTCTTATCCTATAATTTTTCATCATTTTTTTAGGATGCCTCTAACGGTTAATAGTTTGCGCCCGCCGGAATTGGTTGATTACCAATACATTTTACGAAATCCATCGTCCGCGTGTCGGGTCGGCTATAGTATTTTGTTAGGTGCGTTAGCCATTTTGCCACACCGTACCATTTGCCGAAACGGCCAAAACCGAAGTTCGTTCGATTTCTTTCCAAGGTTTTGTTGTGTTATCGAATTCGACTATATTATATACTCTGCTGCATGATTCCCAATTAGTACAGGAACATTTAATTGGCTTAGAATTCCAGGGAATTTCTGCTCTTTCTTTGAGTTCATCAAACGTTTCAGAAAAGGAGGGGAATTCTCCACACCACTCTGCATGAATAAGATCTTCGTTAACAAAAATGGACAGTTATTTCTATTATTCATTTTTTTATTTATTGCAAGTGTTTTCATAATGGCTTTACTCTATTCGCTGTCAAATTTGAAAATCACATCAAATCCATTATATTTTGAATTTCCAAGTAATTCAAGGAAAAGAAATTCGGTAAGTTCATACTCCATAGTAACGATTTGCCTAGGCACAGTGTCGTCTTGTGAGTTTCCGAACTCACGCTGATAACTGACAAACAAATCATTAGTGAGATATTTGCCGACAACAAAGGAAGAACTTTGCCAGTCATCCTGACTTTTAATTTCTATATAATCCAGGTTTAGCTTTTGCCCGACAAGTTTAGTAAGTTCTGCTGAAATCAGATTGGCGGCCAGGCCTACTGCCAAATCTTCAGTCGTTGAGGCGCCTCCGGTGGCAGCCAGACCTTCTTGCTGCCCGGCAGTCAGTTCGTCCATGCTTCTTCCGAACATTATGTAAGCAATCGCATCGCCTTCACTTATTTTTTGCTCTTCTAAGAAAAACTCCAGCTGGGGTGTTTTTGCTTTTCCGCTGACTTTTAGTAGCAAAATTCGTTTTTCCCGGGCTGGTGTTCTGAAAACGTACTCCGCTTCCAGAATTATCTGCGGATTGATTTCTTTACCGCCCTGGAAAATAAGTTCTCCTTCTTTTATAGTAAAGCGACGTCCCAGTAATTCATAATATCCGCGTATAATTCGGATGGTACCAAATACTTCCAACTCCGGGCCATTTTTAACGGTATTGAAATCACCACCTAATTCCAGACGCATGTCGGGACTCTTAATCCATGTGTTTTTTGGAATAGTGATGTTCATTGATCCGCGTAAATTTTTATAAATATTCGGAGGATCTGTTCGCTTCTCCTCTTTTACTACGAGTCTGTTTTGGGATAACGTATCTTGAACACTTTGCATTTTGCGTTTTTCCTTCACAAGTAAGGGCATGCCTTGCTCATCCTTAAATTTTGCTTTGTTTTCGCCTGTAAGTGCCGGTAAGTAAAAGCTGGACCGTAAAATTTCAATATCACCCCCAACCCGGGGTTCCCTAGTGTCGCCTTCTAGGAAAGCACTGCCGGAAAGTTGCAATTGATAATCTGAATGCCGGACCAGGAAAAAATCTTTTGCTGATAATCCGAATTCCATATTAATGATCTTTCCCGAAATCAAACTACTGTCAAATTGTACTTTACCGTCCGTCTTTAGAAAACCATTTTCTTGATTGATCCGGAATTTTTTCAGGGCCACTTCCGCACTATCCGCAAAAAGCTCCAATTGTAAATCTTTATAATTAATTCCGAATTCCGGTATCTCAATTGCGCTGTTTTCTACCCTGAAGAATCCCGAAGGACGCGGTTTATCCAAAACACCGCTGACTTTTAAATCACAAACAATATGTCCTTTAGTTTTCAATGTGCTTATATTTGCAACCTCTATGAAGGTCATCGGAAATTGTTCTGTGTACAAGTTAACATTAAGCGGTGTATTGCCCGAAAACATCTCTTGTTGCTCTTTTAAAGAAAGATGAAGAGGCATGTATCCATCTAATATAAGAGGCTTCATCTGCCCTGTGTTTAAATTAAAAAGCCAGCTCAATTTATGTTTACGGTATTCAAATTCTCCGTTAAATGATTTATACTCGAATTGATTTATTTTGCCTTTATTAACCTCCATGCTACCTTCAATAACCGGTGCGTCCGCAAAACCTTTCAGAGAAATATCCATATTAAATGTACCTTCCATTTCAACCGGAAACTCTGTCATAGCTGTAGCAACACCGATGTCCAATCCTTTTATACTCAGAGAAAAATCCTCTTTACCCTGTGTGCGGATCA
>WJIP01000285.1 GCA_014730185.1 Caldithrix sp.
GACCTGAGTATTCAATTGGTTATTTTCGGACCCGGTGATGAAATTTTTACCTGGTGGGGACATAACGCCATGATCGTTAAAGACCATGGCCAAGATGTGTTACGCATTTATAATTTCGGATTGTATTCATTCGGAGATGGCATGCTGGCCAAATTTGTCATGGGCCGGTTAATCTTTTTTGGCGGCGCATTCAAATCCATGAACTATCTCAATTATTATATCAATGAAAACCGCGATGTGCGCATTATCGAATTGAAGCTTCCGCCGGAAAAACGGTTAACATTGGCCCGCCGTCTGGGTGAGGCCGTTCTTCCGGTAAACAAACACTATTTGTATCATCATTATTACGAAAATTGTTCCACCCGGCTCCGTGATATGATCGATGACGCACTGGACGGGGCACTGAGTGAAAAAGCCTCGCAACCGGCGCGAATGACATTGCGTCAGCATACCAGGCGATATGTGGGGCATAGTCCGATGATGGAAATGCTCTTAATGTACCTGATGAATGATGATATCGATCAGCCTATTACCGAATGGAATGAAATGTTTTTACCGGATGAACTAGAGAGACAGGTTCGGGAACTGCAATATACAACATCGGATGGCGATACGATAAAGCTGGCTCAGTCAACCAATATCGTTCATGCAGCCGACCGGGAAGCCATTCCGGAAACGGTTTACCTACATTGGCCCGGGGCTTTGCTCATTGGATTAATTGTCGGGGGGGCTGCCTGGTTTCTTGTTTATTGGCGGGTAAATAATCCCAATCGTTTCAGTCCTCGAGCTGGATTGTCGTTTTATCATATTTTTATTGGAATTATCTTTGGTATACCGGGGCTGGGATTAACATTAGTAGCATCCTTTACTGATCACCAGGTGGCTTACTACAACGAAAACCTGCTCATGATCAATTTGTTAACTTTTTTGTTTTTGCCCCTTGGATTTTTAACCATATGGAAAAGAGTATGGGCGGAACGATGGCTGGATACTCTATGGTTGATTCATGGTCTGGGAGCGGTACTGGCGGTTGTTCTGAAAGTATTCCCTTCGTTTGATCAAAGTAACGGCCTTGTAATGGCTTTGGTCTTGCCCGTTATTTGCATGAACGGAGTTAGCCGCTTATGGATAAAACGACAAACATAACCTTATTAAGCCGATGGTAAATCAATCGACTTTTTATGTAAGCAGGTGGGAACTAATAGTGAACTTATGCTTATACATGGTTGAAAACAGTCGTCACATAAATAGAAATTTCACAAAAGCGGAGTCTGTGCATGAATCTTAAAAAAATTCTAATGCCTACGGATTTTTCCAAACCGGCAAACCATGCGCTGAGTCAGGCGGTGGCCCTGGCTCTTAAATATGATGCTGAACTGATTGTTCTCCATGCCCGCGTTATGTATGAAGATGATCCGGCGAATTTGACCGCTAAAATAGAAGCTTTAAAAGATGAAGAACGAAAGATTGAAGAAGATTTATTGCAAAAATTGCGCAATTGTACAGAACATCATAAGCAATTGAATGTTAAGCACGAAATCGTGCGTGGCTATTCTTCACCGTCGGCCATTTTAAGTTATTTGAACAATAATCCGTTCGACCTGGTCGTTATAGGAACTCATGGCCGTACAGGATTGGGACATTTTCTTATTGGCAGTGTAACGGAAAAGGTCGTTCGTTATTCACCCTCACCTGTTCTAACCATAGCGCCCGAAAGCACGATAACCGATCAGTTTAAGCGGATTTTAGTTCCGTTTGATTTTAGCGAACACGCAAAGATGGCTTATCAATCCGCCCTGAACATTGCGGATAATAATCAAGCGCAGATAACATTGCTTTATGTTTTGAACCGGGAAAGTCATCCGGAATTTTACAGCTGGGGCATGAGTGATGTCTTTGAAACCATACCTGATATTGAACAAAAGGCCAGAGCACAGTTGGAAAAAGTTATCCAGGAAATTCCAAATCCCGATGGTGTAGCCATACAGACTGAAGTAACAGAGGGCGTACCACACAAAGGTATCAAGGAATATGCTGATGAGCATGAGTTGGATCTCCTCATTATTGCAACCCATGGCCGGGTTGGATTGGACCGGTTTTTGCTTGGTAGCACAACGGAAAAGGTAATCCGCTCCGTCCCGTTACCCATTTTAACTCTTAAGCAACAATCCATTTTATGAGTGCAGTTCCGCATGATTCGGTGATTAGAAATTTTGGATCGATCATGCCGGCGTTCACTTGCTATGTTTATTGTGTTCATAAGCACTATTATGATATTAATTGAAGGATTTCATGGTCAGAAAAAATAGTATTCTTGTAAAAGGAGCAAGGGAACATAATCTCCAAAATATAGATGTGGAAATACCGCGGGATAAACTGGTTGTTATCACCGGTTTATCCGGTTCAGGCAAATCCAGTTTAGCGTTCGATACGATTTATGCCGAGGGACAACGTCGATATGTGGAATCGTTGAGCGCGTATGCCCGCCAGTTCCTGGGATTGATGGAAAAACCCGATGTGGATTATATTGATGGCTTGTCACCGGCTATATCCATTGAACAAAAAACAACGCATCGTAATCCTCGCTCCACCGTCGGCACGGTGACTGAAATATATGATTACCTGCGGTTATTATTTGCCCGAATCGGAAGACCTCATTGTTATAATTGTGGTCGACCGGTAGAAAAACAAACCGTCCAGCAAATTGTGGATCAAATAACAAGCTGGACAGAAAACACCAGAATACAGATTCTGGCGCCGGTTATCCGGGGAAGAAAAGGAGAATACCGCGAACATTTTGAACAATTTCGCCGGGATGGATATGTACGAGTACGGGTTGACGGCTCAACAATCTCTCTGGATGAAGAAATTAAACTCGATAAAAATAAAAAGCATGATATCGAAATTGTTGTGGATCGTCTGGTTGTGGGTAAGGACATTAGTAAGAGACTTACCGACTCAGTGGAATTAGCGTTAAAACAGGCCTCCGGGCTATTGTATATCAACAAAGTCGATGAAAATAAAGATGTTATGTTTAGTGAACAGTTTGCTTGTCCCCATTGTAACCTCTCTTTTGAAGAACCAGCACCGCGTACGTTTTCATTCAACAGTCCCTATGGAGCCTGTAGTAAATGCGATGGATTGGGTACATTAACGCGTATCGATCCGTCACTGATTATTCCCAATGATTCTCTATCCATAAATCAAGGTGCAATCACAATATTGAAGGGACGGCGCGAAGGTTGGCTATATGAAATGATCGCCAGCCTAGCTCTGGAATTTGATTTCGATTTAAACACACCGTGGCGTAAACTGCCGAAGCATATACAACATGTTATTCTCTATGGGGTGGACGAAAAAGAAATTAAATTCCGTTACCGCAGAAAAAACACATATGTGGAATGGCAAAGTCAGTATGAAGGAATTGTCAATAATTTACTGCGTCGATATAAACAAACGGGGTCCATACATGTAAGACGCTGGATCGAAGGCTTTATGAATAGTGTGCCATGTGATGTTTGCGGCGGAGCCCGTTTGAAGAAAGAAGCTTTGTCCGTAACGATCAATAATAAAAATATTAACGAAGTAACCGATTTATCTATAAAAGATGCCGGCGCTTTTTTTAATCAATTAAAACTGTCCGGCGAAGAAGAAAAAATAGCCCATCAAATCTTGAAGGAGTTATGTCAGCGTTTCCGGTTTCTGATCAATGTGGGTCTGGAGTACTTAACACTGAGCCGTTCAGCGGGTACACTCTCCGGCGGTGAAGCCCAACGCATTCGTCTGGCCACGCAAATCGGCTCCCAACTGGTGGGTGTTATGTACTTCCTCGATGAACCCAGCATCGGTTTGCATCAACGAGACAACAAAAAACTGATTGACACCTTAAAGCAATTACGCGATTTGGGTAACACCGTGATGGTTGTGGAACACGATCGTGAGACCATCGAATCTGCGGATCATGTTATCGATCTTGGCCCGAGAGCTGGTTTGCAGGGTGGACATGTAGTCGCCAGTGGAACACCTAAATTTATCAGCCGGAGCAGAAACAGTCTTACAGGACAGTATCTGAGAGGAAAGAAGTCCATACCGGTGCCACAAAAACGGCGGGCGAATCAAAATAAACGGTTAAGTATCATTCAGGCCAGAGGCAACAATTTAAAATCCATCGACGCACATTTTCCCCTGGCTAAAATGATTTGCGTAACCGGTGTATCCGGATCTGGTAAAAGCACTCTGGTTAATGAAACCCTGTTTGCCGCACTGGCCCGTCATTTCTATTCGGCTAAAAAGGCACCCTTACTCTACAAAGAGATCAAGGGTTTAAATTATATCGATAAAGTCATCGATCTTGATCAATCTCCCATTGGTCGTACACCCCGTTCCAATCCAGCCACGTATACCGGCTTGTTTACACCAATTCGTGATTTATTTAGCCAGGTGCCCGAATCCAAAATTCGGGGTTACAAACCGGGGCGCTTTAGTTTCAACGTCAAGGGTGGCCGGTGCGAAAATTGCGAAGGCGACGGCATACGTAAAATTGAAATGCATTTTTTACCAGATGTCTATGTGCAATGCGAGGTGTGCAAAGGCAAACGTTACAACCGAGAAACCCTTCAGATTAATTACAAAGGTAAAACCATTGCCGATGTGCTGGATATGACGGTTAATCAGGCTCTCGACTTTTTATCCAATATTCCGCCGGTCAGACGCCGTCTGCAGACTCTGGCGGATGTAGGCTTGGGGTATATCCACTTGGGACAACCGGCAACTACCCTTTCCGGGGGCGAAGCCCAACGCGTAAAACTGGCTACCGAACTATCAAAAATAGGCACTGGCAATACATTGTATATTTTGGATGAACCGACCACCGGCCTTCATTTTGAGGATATCAAAATGCTATTGAATGTGCTAAACAGACTGGTGGAAAAAGGCAATACGGTTATTGTGATCGAACACAATCTGGATGTGATTAAAACTGCAGATTGGATCATCGATATCGGTCCCGAGGGAGGTGATAGCGGGGGACAAATCATTGCAGAGGGCACCCCCGAGGAGCTCGCTTTCATACCCCATTCCTATACCGGACAATTTCTGAAAAAAGAGTTAGGGCTAGAAGCCGTTCAACCTAAGGAAAAAAGAAAAGTGCAGGCTAAAAAGACAGCTTGATCAAGCTTGAATGCATCAAAATATTCAAAGTTGATCCTATACCCATTCGTTATGAATGACTTCAATGTATGTTACCAGCAATGATTTGTTTAAAATCGGATGCTCCCTGTAGTAACTGAGGCCCGAGTGTTTTTTTATTCGGTGTAGATTTACCAAATTTTCGTGTCTGCGGGTGCAAACAATATTGAAACACCTTGAAGAAGTCAATTTTGGATCACTTTATTGTATTTTGTAAATTGGTTTTTTAAGTATTTATATATATTAGACTAAAATCTGTTTGTTACAAGGTGTTCTGGACAAACAGCAAAAGGATGGAGAACTACGATATGGCACTAAAAAAAACAGTGTTGCATGATATTCATACACAACTTGGTGGACGAATGGTTGATTTTGCCGGTTACCATATGCCGGTGCAATACAGCGGTATGCGTGCCGAGCATATGCGGGTTCGAAACACCGTTGGTATCTTTGATGTATCACACATGGGTGAAATAGAAATATCCGGTCCGAAGGCTATTGACATGGTACAGAAGATTACGGTAAACGACGCAGCTTCTCTGGCTGTGGGACAGGCTCAATATACTGCTATGTGTTATGAGAACGGCGGCATCGTAGATGATCATCTGGTTTACCGTTTTAAGGATAAATTCTTATTGGTCGTTAATGCTGCCAATAAAGATAAAGATTTACAATGGATTCTTAAGAATAAGATACATGGTTGCCAGGTAACTGATATCAGCGATCAAATTACGCAACTTGCCGTACAGGGAAAAGATGCGGAAAAAACGCTTCAAAAATTAACAGAAGTCGATTTGAATAAAATTCCATTTTATTGGTTTACCGAAGGAACGCTGGCCGGAGCCTCCATGATCATTTCTCGAACGGGCTACACTGGTGAACCGGGATTTGAGCTTTATTTCGAAAATCAAAATGCTGAACCGGTGTGGAAAAAAATTATGGAGGCGGGAAAGGAATTTGACATCGAACCAATCGGCCTTGGGGCACGGGATACACTGCGTCTCGAAAAGAAAATGTGCCTCTACGGCAATGACATTGATGAAACAACCAATCCCCTGGAAGCCCGCCTTAAATGGATTGTAAAATTCGATAAGGGCGATTTTATTGGTCGGGATGCCCTTCTTAAAATACGGGAAGAAGGTATTAATCGTAGTTTGATTGCATTCAAAATGCAGGAAAAAGGATTTCCTCGCCAGGGCTATAAAATTGTAAAAGATGGTCAGGAAATCGGCACCGTGACCAGTGGAACGGTTTCGCCGGTCATCAATCAGGGGATTGGCATGGGCTATGTGGCTAAAGGATTTGGCAAAAGCGGTACGATAGTGCAGATTCAAATCCGGAAACAAATGACCTCGGCTGAAATTGTAAAGCCTCCAATTGTTTAATGACCCCAGAATGATGGTCATAAAAACACTGAGTAGTTTTAAAGTATGATTGCAAATTTACGAATAGATGTGTGCGCCTATCCGCAAACAGATTACGATGTGCTTGGGCGCACCGTCATTTTGATTGATGTGCTGAGAGCCTCTACAACCATCATCAGTGCTTTATCACAGGGCATACGAAGTGTCATACCCGTGGCCACACTTGGTGCCGCTCGTCGATTGAAAAGAGATAATCCGGGTTATCTTCTTGCCGGCGAGCGCAACGGGAATCCACCGGATGATTTTGACTTTGGCAACAGTCCCCTGGCATTCAAAAAGCAGGATATTGATCACAAGGAATTAATCCTCACCACCACCAACGGCACGCATATTTTACAAAAGGTGATAAATGCTGCCCATATCTATGTCGGAGCTTTTATTAATTTGGATGCAGTCATAATACGTGCTGCGGAACAAGGCCTGCCGATATCCCTGATTTGCGCCGGCAATAACGGGGAATTTTCGGCTGAAGATGCGCTTTGTGCTGCGGCTATGCTATTGGGATTAAATACAAAATACGACGCCTTACAATTGACCGATCAAGCCCAATGGATGCTCTATGCTTTACGAGGGATAACCAACGCTTATTCCGAATTACAAGACCAATCTATCGAATCATTTATGAAGCAAACCGAGCATGGACATCATTTATCCCAGCTGGGTTACACAATGGATATTAGCTTTGCTTCCCGTATTAATCATTCAACCGTAGTCCCGGACTTCGTCAAAGGCAAGTTAATAAAATAGAATAACTTACAAGGCAGACTGCTTGTATTATAACAGGCAATTCTTTATATTTTTAGCATAAAAATTAAAGCAACACAAAAGTAATGGCTAAACGTAAACCCAAAAAAAAGAATACACCCCGTAAACAAGCATGGGGGATATTTGTTCTCGGTATATCTTTGTTGCTTTTCCTGGCAATAGCAACCTTTAATGTCAATGATCCCGTCAGTTTAAATGTGGAAGATAACCCCATAAATGTATCAAATTGGTTGGGCCCTTTGGGAGCGAATATTGCCTACTTTCTAATGCAATACACATTAGGCTACCCTAATATTGTACTACCTGTAATCCTGTTTCTTTATGCCATCATGGCCATACGCAATCGGCCATTTAGTAATTTAACTCGCCTAACAGGGATGATGATCCTGTGGGCTATATTGATCTCCGTGTATTTGGCCTTACCCGAAGCCCTCCGCGCCAGAGGACAAATTCAGGAATTTTATCCGAGTGGCTTAATTGGCGGCTGGTTAGCAGGTAAATCAGTCCTATATCTGGATAAAATAGGCACTATCATTGTATTAATTATTTTAACGACAGTTTTACTAGTATTTACTGCTCGATTGCAAGTGGGACAGTTATTCGAATGGATTACCGTTATTGTCAACCAAACTATTGCCGGCTTCCGTTACATAGGTAGACAGATAAAGGTCTTAGTTACAGGCTTATATGAAAAATGGTATGAACGCCAGAAACGAAAAGCCCAAGCAAGACGTGATAAAATACAAAAAAAGCCACCAACCCAACCGGCGGCGGATATTCCGGAAATCAGCATTGAAGAACAGGAAGAGGATACGCAGAAGTCAGTGACCAAAGAGGACGTATCGGAAACAGCCAGCCAAAAAGATGCTTTCGAGACAGATAAAGATTCACACGCACAGCCAATTCAAACGACACTGGACGATATTCTGGAGCGTCTGGATAGTGCGCAGGGAAAAGTTGATTCGGCTGCTAAACCTGAATATCCGGAAGAAATGAGCGAAGATGCTAACAGGCACCAATCAAATGAAAATCTGGATTTCGAGGTTCAGGAAGAAACCAAAGAAGTCGAACTTGATTATGACCAGCTGGTAAAAGAATCGCTTGCCAAATATGAGTTTCCGTCAATCGATTTCTTGAAAAATCCACCGGAAACCGATACAAGGGTCAGCCGGGATGAGTTAAGGTCCAATGCCGGGCTGCTGGAATTAAAATTAGCGGATTTCGGTGTTAAGGCCCAGGTTATTCGGGTAACGGCCGGCCCTGTAATCACTTTATATGAGTTACAACCGGCTCCGGGAGTTAAAGTAAGCGCAATCGTTAATTTGGCTAACGATTTGGCTCTGGCGATGGAGGCCAGAGGGATTCGCATCATCGCGCCCATTCCGGGAAAGGCCGCTGTTGGCATAGAAATCCCCAATCGCCATCCACAGATTGTATATCTGAAATCACTGATTCGGTCTGAACAATTCAATAAAAGTTCATTCAATTTGCCTTTGGCATTGGGTAAAACTATTAATGGTGAATCCTATATAGCCGACTTAACCAAAATGCCACATCTCTTGATTGCAGGGGCAACCGGTTCCGGAAAATCTGTGGGTATAAACACCATTATTACTTCACTTATTTATTCCGTAGATCCGGGTAAGGTTAAATTTATTCTTATCGATCCTAAAAAACTGGAATTAACACCATATCAGAGCCTGGATGACCATTATTTAATTTGGCGTCCCGATTTGGATGAAAAGGTGCTGACCAAACCTAATAATGCGGTCAGCATGCTCAATAGCATGGTCATGGAAATGGAGAAACGTTATGATCTCCTGGCAAATGCCCATTGCCGCGGCATTGTTGAGTATAACGATAAAATAGCAAATGGTCACCTGCGCAATCGGGATGAAAAATTACAGACTTTACCCTACATCATCGTTCTCATCGATGAACTGGCAGACCTTATGATGGCGGCAGCCAAAGAGGTAGAAACCCCGATTGCCCGCCTTGCTCAAATGGCCCGTGCTGTGGGCGTCCATCTTATTGTAGCCACTCAAAGACCCAGCGTAGACGTGATTACGGGTATGATTAAAGCCAACTTTCCGGCGCGTATTGCCTATCAGGTGGCTACAAAAGTGGATTCCCGTACTGTGCTGGATATGAACGGAGCTGAACAATTATTAGGAAACGGTGATATGCTTTTTCTTCCGCCGGGAAGTGCTAAACCAATCCGGTTACAAAATCCCTTCATTTCGACGAATGAATTGGAAAATGTCATTGAACATGTGTCCAGACAACCGAAATTACCCAGTTACAGTATTCCGCAGCCGTCATCCTCTGGTGATGGAGGCAGGGGCGTAAGCGCGGAAGGTGATCGTGATAAATTGTACAAAGATGCCATGGCCACCGTTGTTCAACATCAACAGGGATCAATTTCACTATTGCAACGTAGATTAAAAATCGGTTATTCGAGGGCGGCACGTATTATGGACGAACTGGAGGAAGATGGTATTGTTGGCCCGGCGGATGGCAGTAAAGCCAGGGAGGTCCTGGTGACCTTGGAAGAATTGAGCGGTATGCTCTAATTCACTTTAACTTCGGGATTTTGAAGGAAGGATGCAAAACTCCCTTTTACAAATCTGATTTGATTAACACAAGGAATATGTAATGTTTAAAATTCTTACGAGTTTAATAGTGACGATGGCTCTTCTAACAACCATTTTATTGGCAGCGGAGGTGGATGAGATAATCGAGAATGTTCAGGATACTTACGATGATATGGAAAATCTAACGGCTACTTTTAAACAAATTGAAATGTTCAAGCTTACCGGATCAAAGACTGAAATGACTGGAAAAATCTATGTTGCCGATGGTATTAAATACCGATTTGAATCGGATGATCAGGTCATTGTTACGGATGGCAAAACCATCTGGTCCTACAACCGGCTGAACAATCAGGTGATGATTGATCATGTGAAGGAAAATTCCTCAGCATTATTACCCCGGGATTTACTCTTCAAATACCCTAAAACCCATTATGCAACATTATTAGGTGAAGAAGAGTGGAAAGATAAAGAAGTATACATTGTGAAATTAGATTCCAAAGAAGATGTTCACGGCTATGTTAAAAGTGTCAAATTGTGGATCGATAAGGACGATTGGCACATATGGCAAGTGAAAACAACCGATATGAATAACAACCAAACGATTTTTAAAATGCTGCAAATAGACACGAAACAATCCCTTGGGCAACAATTATTTCATTTTCAACCGGATTCCACAATGGAGGTCATGGATCGAAGATAAACGCAAGCCGTACGTATCCGGCATGATTGATTTACACTCTCATTATCTTTCAGGCGTGGATGACGGTGCATCAAATTCTGAGCAATCTCTGGCAATGATTGCACAAGCTTCGGAGCTGGGCATCACCGGTTTATTGGCCACACCCCATGCAACGGATTTGGTCGATGAAACAATGGGAAACCAATTTTTAGAGCGGTTTGAGCAAACGCAAAATTTGGTTCAAAGAAAAAATATTGATATCCGGCTATATCTGGGAAGCGAGTTGTTTTTTTCACCACGAATCTATGACTGGTTGAGAAAACCCTGGGCAACCTTTAATAATAACCGCAAATACTTTTTATTTGAATTACCCCTATTGGATTTGCCGGAAAAAGTGGACCATTTTATTTTTCAATGCCGATTGGAAGGTCTCATGCCCATAATGGCTCATCCCGAGAGGTATATTTTTTTGCACAAGAAAAAAGACCGAATCATCAAATGGCGCGAGCAGGGCTGTCTGTTCCAAATTAACGCCGGCAGTATTATAGGAGTATTTGGCAAATCCGTTCAACGGATGGCCATGTACATGCTAAAAAACGGGTTTGTACAATTCGTCGCATCCGATGCCCATAATATTAACAATAGATCTTATAAGGTGCTGGAGGATGCGCATGGATTCTTACAGGATAAATTATCTGGTGATGACTTAAACAGGTTGTTTGTTGAAAATCCGTGGAAATCGATTGTGGGAGAAGATGTTTCGGACATAGAAGCGTTAAGCGAGCAGAATAAAACTGGTGGTTGGATGCAAGTAACCAATTACTTTAAGCGCTGGATCGGGGATTAGAAAGAATTGATTAATAGGATTACGTCAATTAAATTTCCCGCTTTTAATTAAAAAAAGTATACAATATACATTGATTATCGATGTAAACAAGAGTTGGGCTCTAATTCGGGTGGGTTGTTTTATAGTGCAATCAAACTATTTTAATTCGAGTTGTATTGGACATAATTTAACTTTATCCGGAAAATAGCCGAGTATCTAAGAAAAAATCTGGAGAATTGTATTGGAATATCAGTTTGACCCCGAACAGGAAGAGCAAGTCAACCTTAGCGAATACTTACGTATACTTTATCGTGGAAAATGGATCATTGCCATCGCTTTTATTGCCGTTATCATAACTACCATTTATTACACTTACTCCACTGCACCGGTTTATCAGGCTACTACTTCCATTATGATTGAACCCACGGGTGCTATGCAACGGTCCTTTTTTGATATGAATCGTATCTCAAATCAAAATACGTTTATTGCCAACCAGATCGAAATACTAAAAAGCAGAAAATTGGCCGAACGGGTGATCAGCCGCCTAGAGCGATCTGATGTTCGAGACTCATTGAGCCTCTTTAAACCCAATGAAGAAGGTAAGTTTTTGTCGTTACGTGCCGCTGTGGGTAGTATTCGGGGACGTATGGAAGTGGAACCCAAACGGGATACGGATATTATTACCGTAAGCTACCAGGCCGGTACTCCATTTGAAGCATCTTATATAACCAACACCATTGCCGAGGAATTTCAAAATCTAAATGCTGAAGCGAGTCAGTCGGAAGTTACTGAAATGCGTGATTTTATTGAAGACCGTCTGTCCATCAAAGAGAAAGAACTGCGCCTGTCCGAAGAACGTTTGCGGGATTATAAAGAGAAAAATCAAATGACGGGTCTTGATGAAGAAGCTAATGAACTGGTGACGCGTGTGGCCGAGGTAGAATCGAAACTGGAAGAAGCCAGGGTGGACTTGCAGGCCAATCAGGAAATGAAAAAATCATTACAGGGGCAGATTAAGGAGCGCAGAGATAATTTCTCCTCCGAAATCAGTTCCATATCGACTCCTTATTTAACTTCGCTGCAACAGCAACTTGCCCAGGCAGTGGCTGAAAAAACTGTTTATACCACGGCCATTGAATCCGAACAAAATATCAATAAACGCAATTTCCAGGGAAAAATAAAACAATATGATGAGCGTATTAATGCCCTGAGGAACAAATTAAAAGAAGAGGCAGCAAAAATATCCCAGTCCAATATGATTCAGGATCCGTTGCAACTAACTCAGGAATTAATCAATCGCTTATTAACTGTGGAAGCCGAGATTAAGGCCACAACGGCTAAAATTAGCACTTTGCAGGAAATTGTTAGCGAATACAACAAACGTTTACAAAATTTACCGGACAAAGTATTGCAACTAGCCCGTTTGGAAAGACGGCGTCAGGTTGATGAACAAACATTTATAATGCTAACGCAGAAACTGGAAGAAGCTAAGATTCAGGTGGCAGCTAAAAAACAAAATGTTCGTATCATTGATGAAGCCATTGAACCGAATGCACCGGTAAAACCCAATAAACGGCTGAATTTAATGCTTGGTGCCCTTATCGGATTGGGTTTGGGTGTAGGGATTACCTTCCTGATGGAATATATGGATACTACCATCCGCAGAGTAGAAGAACTGGAACGTATAGGGTTCAATATTCTGGCCAACATTCCGGTAATCGAAGAGGATAAGTTGGAGAAAAAAGTAGAAAAGCAAATGTCCACCGCTTTTTCCAATGAGGCAAGAAAAGTAGAATCAAGACTGATTACGCATTTTGATCCCAAATCGCCGGTGTCTGAAGCTTACCGGACACTCCGAACCAACCTGCAGTTCAGTAAGATCGACCGCAGGTTGCAGAATATTCTGATCACAAGCTCCGGTCCTAAGGAGGGGAAATCAACAACAGCGGCAAATCTGGCAATTGCCATGGCCCAGGCCGGACAAAAAGTTATTTTACTTGACGCCGATTTAAGAAGGCCGATTATCCACTTTATCTTTGGACACGATAAAGAAATCGGTTTAACCAATTATCTGATGGATACCGTTTCACTGGATGAAATTATGCTGGATACTTTCGACGATAATCTAAAAATTATAACCAGTGGCGTACTGCCTCCCAATCCATCTGAACTGTTGGGCTCGGCAAAAATGGAAAACCTGCTGGAAAAATTAAAAACGATGTATGACATCATCGTAGTGGACAGCCCACCGGTGATTGCTGTTACAGATGCTGCCATCTTAAGCGCGAAAGTTGATGGTACATTAATGGTTGTCAGCTTTGGTCAAACCAATAATGATGCCTTAAAACGTGCCCACGGTCTGTTGGATAATGTCGGTGGAAATTTACTGGGCGCTGTCTTTAATGGAGTCCGTGTAGAAAGTGGTTACGGTTCCAAGTCATACTATTATTATTATTACCAATATTATGGAAAATCCGGCCGCCGCAAGCAACCTAAGAAATCCCGTTTATTTTAGTATAATTTGCGACATGATTTAATGGATAAATGGATTAATCTTTTTTCCTTTTTAACCGAAGATAGCAGTCTGTATTAAAGTCACAATGATGATTTTGTACTAATTTGCGGGAATATTTGACCATAAATAAACTTTAAAAAAAGCACTCAAAATAGAGAGTTTACATAGATTGTAACGGATCGGTCTTGGTTTAAAACGACATTGAAGTAAGGTATTTCGGCAAAATACGTTAACTGCAGTCGAATGTTTATTAAATCGGAATGGAATTCCCGGTAACTGAGAACGCATTGTAGATGAAACTATTGTATCGGAGGATAAAATGAAAGTTAGTGTTGTAGGTACAGGATATGTCGGTCTTGTTGCGGGAACGGCATTTGCTGACGCCGGTAATGATGTAATCTGTGTTGATGTGGATGACCAAAAGATTGAAATGCTCAATAAGGGTAAAACACCAATCTATGAACCGGGTTTGGAACAGATGATTCATCGGAATGTCCAGCAAGAACGGTTACGTTTTACAACAGATATAAAAGAAGCTGTACAAAAATCGACAATCATATTTATTGCCGTAGGCACACCCCCGGATGAAGATGGCTCTGCGGATCTGAAGTATGTTTTAGCGGTAGCCCGCGATATTGGTAAAAATATGAATAACTTCAAAGTAGTGGTGGATAAAAGTACGGTGCCGGTGGGAACAGCCGAAAAAGTAAAAGCTGAAATTGAAAAACATACCAACCAGGACTTTGCAGTTGTATCCAATCCCGAATTTTTGAAAGAAGGGGCGGCGATTGACGATTTTATGAAACCAGATCGTGTTGTTATCGGCACCGATAACGAACAGGCGGCAGAAATTATGCGAAACTTATATGCTCCATTTGTCCGTACAGGTCGACCCATCATCGTTATGGATGTTAAAAGTGCAGAATTAACCAAATATACAGCCAATTCCATGTTGGCCACCAAAATTTCATTTATGAATGAAATCGCAAATCTGTGCGATGCGGTTGGTGCGGATGTTGAGATGGTTCGCAGAGGTATTGGCACCGATTCCAGAATCGGACCGTCTTTTATTTTCCCCGGCACCGGTTATGGCGGGTCATGTTTTCCCAAAGATGTACAGGCCATTATTCGTACGGCCCGCGAATATGGTCGTGACCTGAAAATACTGGAAGCAGTCGAAGAGGTGAATAAACGGCAAAAAACCGTGTTGATGAATAAAATCAGAAGTTATTTTAACGGTGATATTAGTGGAAAAACCTTTTCTGTTTGGGGTTTGTCCTTTAAGCCCAATACCGATGATATGCGGGAGGCACCGTCTATTGCCATGGTAAATAATCTTATCCAAGAGGGTGCCCGGGTTAACGCTCATGATCCGGAGGCGTTGCGCGAAGCAAAATGGCGTTTAAAAGAACATCTGGATAGTAAAAAATTAGTACTGTTCAATAAACGATATGAAACTATCAAAGATACCGATGGGCTCATTATCATAACCGAATGGAATGAATTTAGAGAACCTGATTTTTACTTGATTAAAGAATTACTTAAGACACCAGTGATTTTTGATGGCAGAAATTTGTACGATCCCGATCGAATAAAGAAAATGGGAATGGATTACTTTAGTATCGGACGTCCCGAAGTTAAAGAATAATTTGTGTTCTAATTATCTTAGCATAGACTAAATCGAAGGAATGAATGATATGGATTTATTGGATAAAATTAAATCGAAAGAAGCTGTTATCGGTGTGGTCGGTCTTGGTTATGTAGGATTACCACTATTGATGGAGTTCGTGGAGAAAGGTTTTAAAACCATAGGTTACGATGTTGATGATGAGAAAGTTAACAAATTAAATGCCGGCAAGTCCTATATTAAACATATCGCTGAACACCGTGTGCAAGCCGTAAGAGGCAGTGGAATTTTTGAAGCTACATCAGACTTTTCCAGAATCCCGGAATCGGATTGTATATTAATTTGTGTGCCTACACCCCTAACGCGAAACCGCGAACCGGATACATCTTACATTGAGGGCACCGGCCGAACCATTGCCAAATATCTCCGTCGAGAACAATTCATTGTTTTGGAGAGCTCAACTTATCCCGGTACTACGGAAGAAGTATTAAAACCCATTCTTGAAGAATCGGGAATGAAGGGGGATAAGGATTTCTGGATTGCTTTCTCTCCCGAGCGTGAAGATCCCAATAATCCCAAATACAATACGCGAACAATTCCAAAAGTTGTTGGAGCCAATACAGAATATGCCCGCAAACTGGCGAAAGCATTGTACGAAGCTGTAATCGTTAAAGCTGTTCCCGTATCCAGCAGCCAGGCGGCAGAGGCCACTAAATTACTGGAAAACATCTTCCGAAGCGTCAATATTGCTTTGGTTAATGAAATGAAAATGATTCTTGATCGCATGGGTATTGATGTTTGGGAGGTCATTAATGCGGCCTCCACTAAACCTTTCGGGTATATGCCATTCTATCCGGGGCCCGGTTTGGGCGGACATTGTATACCTATCGATCCGTTCTATCTGACCTGGAAAGCCAGAGAATTCGAAATCAATACACGTTTTATTGAACTTGCCGGTGAAGTTAATACAGAAATGCCCCGATGGGTCATTACCAAAGTAATGGATGCTCTGAATGAAAAGGGCAAGAGTGTACGCGGTTCCAAAATTCTTTTGCTGGGAGCCGCTTATAAAAAAGATATCGATGATCCACGTGAATCTCCTTCGTTCAAACTAATGGAACTGCTTTTGGATAAAGGTGCTGAAGTCGACTATAATGATCCGCATATTCCCGAATTACCAAGCATGCGCATGTACAAAATAAAACGAAAAAGTGTGGACCTTACGGAGGAAAATTTGGCGGCATATGATTGCGTATTGATTAGTACCGACCATTCCGCATACGATTGGGATTTTGTTGTAAAACATGCTAATTTAATTGTGGATACTCGCGATGCCACCAAAAAGGTTCTTGAAAATCGAGATAAAATTTTCAAAGCCTGATATAGCCTGTTGAAAGCCATCATATCTTTTAGGAATGATGGCTTTTTTTATGTCTGCCACCTCTTATTGCCTGTTGCATTTTAACCAATTTCTTTTACTTTATTCCTGTCGTTCATGAATGATAACGTCAAGGAATAAGCAGGATTACACAATTTACATTTTCCAAACGCTTTTTATGAGGATTTGAGAATGGCCAACAAATACACAATTTCGATTCCGGTTAATTTATATGAGCAGCTCACACACCATCTGAGCGAAACATCTTTTAAAAACCTGGAAGACCTTGCGGCATTTGTTTTGCAGGACTATCTGGATCATAATGCCAGCGAGAAAGAAGCACCACCCGATGATAATGATGAAGTCCGCCGACGCTTGCAAGATTTAGGGTATATGTAGATGGCAATCGATTTACATATGCATACAAATTTTTCCGATGGTACACTTTCTCCCGAAGAGTTAGTGGATTATGCTCAAAGGTACGGAGTCCACACCATGGCTGTGACCGATCATGATGAAATTGGTGCCGTACAAAGGGCAATTGAATATGGGAAAAGTAAAAAAAGACGCGTTATCGCCGGTGTGGAATTGAGTATTGATTATCCTCTGAAAGGGAGAAGTCACTTACACATTCTGGGTTTATTCATCGATTACACAAACGGGGCACTTAATGAGGCGTTGCAATACTTAAAGGTTGAGCGTCAGGTGCGTATTCATAAAATTTTAGAACTTTTACGAGGATTGAATATTCCATTAGATATCAATAACCTCAATAATGTCATTGGTCAGGGAAGTGCAGGGCGACCTCATATTGCCAATTTACTCATAGAGAAGAATTATGTGCGCACCACCAAGCAAGCATTTGATCGCTTTTTGTCTAAAGGCAGGCCTGCCTATGTATCAAAAGTTAAACTCAAATTAAAGGAAGCGATTGATGTTATTCATGCGGCCAATGGACTGGCTATTCTTGCTCATCCCATTAGTCTGGGTTTTAATCAATATGAGGATTTGGGTCGAAAAATACTGAAATTAAAAGAAAGTGGAATTGACGGAATCGAAGCCTATTATCCCAGCCAGGATTTCAATTTAACCAACTGGCTACTGAATTTTGCAGAGGGCAATAAACTTTCGGTAGCCGGCGGGTCGGATTTCCATGGACAGGCTAAACCGGAGATCAAACCGGGAATTGGCAAAGGACAATTAAACATCCCGGAAAATGTCTTTCATAAGTTGCAGCAAGACCATCGGCAAAAGTATGGCGGGACAAGCTAAAAAATATGTCAAGGAAAGTATTTGTAATCGGACTGGATTGTCTGGACCCTTCGCTCGTTTTCGATCGGTGGACCGACGCTTTGCCGAACATGGCATCCATCATTAAAGGTGGATTCAGCGCCAGACTACGCAGTACGGATCCGCCGATTACTATACCGGCATGGATAAGCATGTTAAGCGGAGTGAGTCCCGGTGAACTGGGCATCTACGGTTTTCGTAATCGAGAAAACTACACTAAAACGGATTTGTCCGTACTGGACAGTCGCCAGGTACGTTATCAGAGAATATGGGATATTCTGTCTGAGAATGGAAAACAATCCGTAAGTATCGGGGTGCCGCCGACCTATCCGGTAAGTCCTATGTTAGGATACATGGTGAGTGGTATCCTTACGCCGAACCCGGCTGCACCACAAACGTACCCTAAGAATTTATATCAACATTTGCTAAACGTCAGTCCGCAATATCAAACGGATATTACCGAATTCAGAAAGCAAAACCGGGATGATCTTATCAGAGATATTTATCAGGTGACAGAGGCGCGTTTCAAGTGGATACGGCATATGATACAGTACTACCGATGGCAATTCTTTATATTTGTGGAAATGGGTATTGATCGGATGCAACATGCTTTCTGGCAGTTCCAGGCTAATGACAGTCCGTATTATCAAGAGGATAATCCTTACCGTCATACCATCTATGAATATTACCGATACATTGATCAACAAATCGGCAGGTTACTCAAGCAGATGGATGATGAGACAGATGTTGTTTTGGTCTCGGATCATGGCGCTAAAACGATGCAAGGTGGTGTTGCCATAAATCAATGGTTTATTGAAAACGGATTGTTAGCATTAAAAAATAAGCCCGAGTCCGTTCACTGCTTAACTCATGAAATGATCGACTGGCAAAATACAATTGCCTGGGGAGAAGGCGGCTATTATGGCCGAATTTTCTTAAATATCAGAAACAGGGAATTTAATGGTACGGTCGCTGAAGATCAGGTTCCACATGTTATAAATGAAATTAAAGATAAACTGTCCAGGCTTACCACCGAAGAGGGCAACGTATTGAATAACCAAATCTTCACTCCGGAGGAGTTGTATTCCACCGTGCACGGTTACCCTCCAGACTTAATGATCTATTTTGATGATCTGAATTATAGGGCTATAAGTCAGGTAGGGACACAATCCGTAGTTAGCAGAGAGACGTTCGGCGCTCCGGACGGAGCGAATCATAGCTTTCATGGTGTATTTGCCATAAAAGGACAGCATATTAAACCACAGCATGTTAAAGAGATCAATATTTTGGATGTGGCGCCACTGATATTACATCGTATGCAGATTAAACAGCCGGCGGTAATGCAGCGATCTGCATTTGAACTATGACACTGCCTAAAAAAATATTCGTATTAGCTCTGGATGGTACTCCATTCTCTTTAATTAAACAATTTATTGAAGAAGGCATCATGCCGGAGCTACAAAATTTAGTGTGCAACAGCGAATTTAAACCAATGCAATCGGTTTTACCGCCGGTATCCTCAGCTGCATGGGCTTCTTTTTTTACTGGCCAAACACCTGCACATCATGGTATTTGGGGCTTTGTGGACCGTGAACCGTCAACTATGGACTGGCGTCTATATGGCAGCGATAATATTAAACAACTAACGCTGCTCACCCATTTGTCGAAACATAACAAACGTATTGCCTCGATCAATGTACCCATGACCAGCCCTCCTTATAAAATTAACGGTATAATGGTTGGTGGTTTCCTGGAGAATGACATAACCAGGAATACATATCCAGCAGCCCTTGGAAAAATGCTTAAAGCGCGTGGTTATCGAATTGATAGTGAGATCGAACTGGCTAAAAATGATTTGCATGCTTTTTTAGAAGATTTGCATACCGTTTATCAAAAACGCATTAATACTATGTGGCACTTTTGGGAACAGAGTGATTGGGATTTTTTTATGTGTCATATAATGGAAACTGATCGGTTGCATCATTTTTTTTGGAAATACCTTAATTCCGGCGATCACTCCTTTAATCAGGCGTTTAAAATGTTCTATCAAAAAATTGATCATCTGCTGGGGCAAATTTATAAAGCGCTTGATAAGCAGACGGCCTTTATGATTTTATCGGATCATGGGTTTACTGAATTGAAGAAAGAGGTGAACCTCAATCGATGGTTACAGGCTCAGGGATGGCTGGATTTTGACACGGCCAATGCGCAAAGCTTTAAAGCCATGAGTGCCGGCAGTAAAGCTTACAGTCTCTATCCCGGCCGCATTTATATCAACTTACAGGGTAGGGAAAAATATGGCTCCATAAAAAGTGGAGTTGAATTTGAGCAATGGCGGCAACGAATAAGCCATAGATTATATCAATTAAAAGACCCGGAAACAGATGCACCGGTGATTAAAAGAATCTACAAAAACCATGAGTTGATGGAGTCATACTTGATTCACAAGGGGACGACTAATACAACAGCGATGCCCCAACACATACCGGATTTACTGGTAACCGGATATGATGGATATGAGATAAAAGGCTATTTAAGTAAACCGCAAATTTTTGATAAAACCATTTTCAATGGCATGCATACTTTTGATAATGCTTTTGTATTAACCAATGGATTGGTCTTGCCGGATGGACCGTTAAAAATAACCAATCTGGCCCAACTCATTGTTGAATATTTAAATTTACCGCCAATGGGACATATTTGAATTTACTATGGCAGCTTTATATATTGCGCTTCGACTTTGAGGGATACAACCTAACTTTGAACAGAAAGGGAGAGACGATCACCAATGGAAAAATGGTATGCCATTTATACACGTCCCAAGCATGAGAACAAAGTTTATGACCAATTGGTCGAGAAGGATATAGAGGCCTTCCTTCCATTAGTGCCTCGCATCCGAATCTGGAAAGATCGTAAGAAAAAACTGATGATGCCAATGTTCACCAGTTATCTGTTTGCTTACTTTGATTATAAAAACCGCTTCGATGTGTTACACTGCAAGGGCGTGGTTAAAATTGTGAACTTTAGAGGGAAACCGGCCGTCGTACCTGAATGGCAAATCAGTTCACTCAAGCGCATGCTGGAATTTCCTGATCAAATTGTTGTAGAAAATTATGTACGGCCGGGAGAAATAGTTAGAGTAATCGCCGGTCCGTTCTTCGGTATGCAAGGCATGGTTAAGGAGATTCGGGGAACAAACAGGCTTGTTGTGAGTATTGACGGCATAATGCAGGCCGTCTCCGTCGGAATTGATACGGCGCAGGTTGAACGTGTGAAGAATGTACAGGACTCAATATGAATCCCTTTTTAACCGGAAAAACCTCAAAGTCAAGATTACCAGTAAAGCGTTTTGGCTATTTATTAGGCGCTTTTTTTCTGATCTTAGCCAACATTGCGCTTTATTTTGATTCCGGATGGGCGCCCATTTTATTGTTGATCACCATGTATTTCTTAACCGGTGGCTTATGGATTCCGGCGCTTATCAATCCTTTCTATAAATTATTTGGAAAATATATTATTCCTCCGGTAAAAGATGAAAATGGACCGGAAACTAGTGATGATACAGCCGATAAATTTAATGAAAACTGATACTGTCCATTCAGGATAAGGGACTTTTTGATTTTGTGATTAATTAAAACAGATGCTGCCGGAGATTAATCTTTGTCATGGCGGTATATTTTGCCTTCTACTCCGGAAATGCTGACGCTACCTGAACCGGATTCCTTGATTGTAACATCTTTACCGACCACATCAATATCAATGGATCCGGAGCCATCTGATACATGGACACTTCCTTTTACATTTTTTATCGTGATTTCACCGGAGCCATCCTCAATGGTTACATCCATGGCGACATCATGAATTTCGATTTCACCCGAACCATCGTCTATCTCGACGGAGCCTCCGCATCCGAAAATCTCGATTTCTCCGGAACCATCATTAATCTTGATGGATTTAACACAATCACGTATCTCAATCTCACCCGAACCGTCTACGATTGATAACGGGCCGTTTACATGATGTAAATCCATGTAACCCGAACCGTCATCAATATGCATTTTACCGGTAATGTTTTTTACTTTTATTTCGCCGGAACCGTCGGAAATATTTAGTTCCATATCCGCGGGTACTTTAACGGTCAAATTAATATGGGCATACCCATTATTAAACAGAGATTTAAACAAGGATTGTCCATCATTCTCAATATGACTGGTTAGCACGGCTGTATTACCTTTTTTTTCCAGAGATAATCTCACGTGCTTTTTAATCCAGTCCTTTTTATCCCGCGGTGAGATTCCTTCAACTTCTAATTTTGCTTTAACATCAATGACATTACTC
>WJIP01000286.1 GCA_014730185.1 Caldithrix sp.
CTGACGCCCGTATGTTCGCTGATCGATAAAATATTTTTCCAGGTCTGACCGCCATCCTCTGTCATAAAGAGCCCGCGATCACCGCCGGGTCCCCATAACGGGCCCTGTGACGCCACGAATACCTTTTGTGAATTCTGCGGATGTACAATAATTTTGGCGATATGTTCCGAATTCGTTAATCCCATGTTCTGCCAGCTTTTACCGCCGTCCAGAGATTTGTAGATGCCGTCTCCATAGGCCACACTGCGCTGACTGTTGTTTTCACCCGTACCAATCCATAACACATGGGGATTATTGGGATCCATGGTAATACAGCCGATGGAATAGGATCCGTAATTATCAAAAACCGGTTCAAAGGTCACACCGGCGTTGACCGTCTTCCATACATTTCCGGAAGCAACGGCCACAAAGTATTCGCGATGATCCTGGGGATTAACGGCAAAGTCCGTTATACGCCCGGAGGCCACGGCCGGCCCAATACAGCGCAACTGTAACCCGCTGAATGTCGCCGGTTTCATAAAATCATCAGCATACTTGTCCTGAGCAAAAATCCCGTATAACAGAAAGAAGATCATGATTAGAGTAAACTGAGGAACGCGTTTCAGCATAAAAATTCCTTTCTTGCTTTATTGAATAATCATCGTTGATTTATGACTGGAGTCTAATTTAATTCCGTTATCGTCCTTCTTTAACCCAGGGCAACATCCAGTGTCATCATCACGGCGAAGCCCAGCATCGCCCCGAAAGTAGCATAATCCGTGCTGCGGCTTTGTTGTGATTCCGGGATGAGCTCTTCCACCACCACAAAAATCATAGCCCCGGCGGCAAAAGACGGAGCATAAGGTAAAATGGGACGTATTAATAATACAGCGGCCGCTCCCAATACCCCCCCGATAGGTTCAACCACACCGGATAATTGTCCGTACCAGAAACACCTGAACCGGGATAATCCTTCCCGGCGCAGCGGCACGGAAACCGCTGCCCCTTCCGGAAAATTCTGGATACCGATACCAATCGCCAGAGCAATAGCCCCGGCCAAAGTAGCTCCGGCAAAATCCGAACCTAAAGCTCCGAAAGCCACGCCCACGGCCAATCCTTCCGGGAAATTATGCAAAGTGATGGCTAAGATTAACAAAATGCTTTTACGCCAGGAAGTGGAAATACCCTCCGCTTCCGTCTCCGGCAAATTCATATGCAGATGGGGTAAAATTTTATCTATCAGATGAAGAAAGCCACCCCCCAGTATAAAACCTACTACTGCAGGAACCCATGGCGGCATATTCGATGAATGTTCGGCCATTTCAATGGCCGGCGCCAGTAACGACCAAAAACTGGCGGCAATCATTACACCGGCGGCAAAACCCAGCATACCGTCCAGTACTTCCCGTTTGATACTTTTAAAAAAGAAAACAATTCCTGAGCCGGCGGCAGTCATAAACCAGGTAAACAATGTTCCAATCAAAGCCTGTATCACCGGATTCTGCGTTTTGAACCAGTCAAAGATCAACATGTTTTTCCTCTTTTAGAATCAGATATGCCCTCTCTAATTGTACGACATTTATGATACAATATTATAAAAAAAACGATTCAAATGAAAGTTAAATTACAGGCATTGAACCGTATTAAACGCGTTGTATTCATCTAATAATCAGCACCATTTTATGAAGCACAAAACATTTTGTAAAAACTTTTAAATTTTGCTTTCAATGAATTATTTTTCTTATTAAGTTAAAAGTGCACTTAAGTAAGTTCGTTTACAAAACGAACTTACTGTAATTTCAGAACAAGGTAAAACCAAACGATTAGGAGCATCAATGGACAAAGCCCAAATTCAACAGCGAATTAAAAAAGTGATCGCCAACGTACTCAAAATCAATGAATCTGAAATTCCCGATGACGCCAATTTTATTTTTGATCTTGGAGCCGACTCCACCCAAAGTATTGAGTTGGTGGCTGCCTTTGAAGAAGAATTCGATATTGAAATGGATGAAGCCAAGGCTCTTGAAGTGCAAACCGTATCGGATGCTGTCGATTTTATTGCCGGATATGTGGAGTGATTCTCCTTAAATTCCTCATCTAAATTTAATCTCAAACCGTTACCCATTCTCAAAATCTGGGAGATTGTATGACCACCGTTGATGAAAAACTGACCCGTGTGCATAACATTTTTTATCCCGAATCGGTGGCTATCGTTGGTGCAACGAAAGTGCCCGGTACGGTACCTCACGATCTTGTCATGAACATATTGCGATCCGGTTTTCAGGGAGGCGTCTATCCCGTGAGCCCCCGCGAAAAATACATCGCCGGTATAAAATGCCACAAATATGTTCTGGATATTGACGATCCCGTAGACTTGGCCGTCATAGTCTTTCCCAGTTCAGTCTGTCATCTGGCCCTGGAACAGTGCGGTAAAAAAGGCATCAAGTCGGTCATCATCATTTCAGCCGGATTCCGGGAAATCGGCAGCAACGGTATCGAGCGGGAAGAACAGCTCAAGACTATTGCCAAAAAATATGGTATTTCGTTTATCGGGCCCAATTGTCTGGGGGTTATCAACACCGATCCTAATGTAATTTTGGATGCTTCATTTGCCAGGCAAATGCCCGAAGAGGGCAATATTGCCTTTCTTTCGCAAAGCGGTGCGCTTTGTACAGCGGTGCTGGACTATGCCCGGGCCAAACATATCGGATTTTCCAAATTTGTAAGTTTCGGTAATAAGGCCGATGTCAGCGAAATCGATCTTTTGTATTATCTGGGGGAGGATCCCAAAACCCATGTCATTTTACTATACCTGGAGGAAATCAGTAACGGTCCCGGCCTGATGAAAGCCGCCGAAGACATTATAGCCAAAACCGGCAAACCCATTCTGGCTATTAAATCCGGCAGAACCGAAGCAGGTGCTTCGGCCGCCGCCTCCCACACGGGGTCGTTAGCCGGCAGTGATGACATTTGCGATGCCGCACTGAAACAAGCCGGGATTATCCGCTGTACCACCATCGAAGAAATGTTTAATCTGGCCATTGCCCTGGCCTACCAACCTTTGCCCCAAAACAATCGGGTGGCCATTATAACCAACGCCGGGGGGCCGGGTGTACTGACCACCGATGCCTCCATAAGCGAAGGATTAAGGTTGGCTAAATTTTCTGATGCCACGACCACCATTCTTAAGAAAAGTCTGCCGTTGACGGCTAATATTAAAAATCCGGTCGATATTATCGGTGATGCCCGGGCCGATCGTTATAAAGTAGCCATTGCGCAGGCCTTAGCCGATGATAACGTGGATGGTGTATTTGTAATCCTGACGCCCCAATCCATGACCGATATCGAAACCATTGCCCGGGCCGTTTGCGATGTAGCCGGACAACACCAAAAGCCGGTATATACCTCCTTTATGGGCGAAGCGGATGTATCATACGGTATTGATATTTTACAAAGGAATAAATTACCCCATTATATTTTACCAGAATCCATGAGTAAGGCATTTGCACAGGCTTTTTCATTCCGGCAACAACAAAAGCGGAAAAAAAACCGACCTGTCTCTTTCAAGGATGTACATAAAGCGAAAGCTCAAAAAGTATTAAAAGATGCAAAATCATCCGGGCAAAACTATCTCCCGGAAGAAGAAGCCCTTGAAATCCTTGAGTTATATAATTTACCGGTACTCCAACGGGCCATGGTTAGTTCTGCTGAAGAAGCAGCTGTGGCTGCCGGAGATATTGGTTTTCCGGTAGTCATGAAAATCATCTCAAAAGATATAGTGCATAAGTTTGATGTGGGCGGGGTTGTGTTAAACATCCAATCCAAAAACGAGGCCCGCCAAGCCTATCAAAAGATTATGAAAAATGTTAACGATAATAAGCCCCAGGCCCAAATCAAAGGTATTCTGGTCAGCAAGATGATCAGCGATGGCATGGAGGTCATTCTGGGTATTAAGCGAGATGTGGCCTTCGGTCCGGTCATCATGTTCGGTATCGGCGGAATTTTTGTTGAAATATTCAAAGACGTCACTTTCCGCGTAGCTCCCCTTGATCGGGTAACGGTGCAATCCATGATCGAGGAAGTTCAAGCTTACGAACTGTTAAAGGGCGCCCGCGGCCAATCTGCTAAAGACGTGGATGCCATTAAAGACTGTCTGTTGCGACTGTCCCGCCTGGCGGTGGATTGCCAGAACATTAAAGAACTGGATATTAATCCTCTCATCGTGCGCAATGCAGGTGAAGGCGCCTACATCGCCGATGCCAAAATAATGATTTAAAAAATTCGGAGGAAAACATGCGCATTTTAATTCATGAAAATTATGAAGCTCTGAGTAACTGGGTTGCTCATTATATTGTCAGAAAAATTAACAAAGCCAATCCCACCCCGGATAAACCCTATGTGTTGGGTTTGCCCACGGGTTCCTCGCCCATCGGTACCTATCAGCAATTGGTACAGCTTTATAAAGAAGGCAATGTGTCCTTTGAGAATGTGGTCACCTTTAATATGGATGAATATGTAGGATTGCCTAAAGATCATCCGGAAAGTTACAACTACTTTATGTGGAAACATTTATTCAGCCACATCGATATTGCTAAAGAAAATGTGCATATTCTGGATGGCAATGCCTCCGATCTGGATGCCGAATGTGCGGCCTATGAAGAAGAGATCCAAAAAGTGGGCGGTATTAATTTATTTCTGGGCGGTATCGGACCCGACGGACACATCGCCTTTAATGAACCGGGATCATCATTATCCTCCCGCACTAGAATAAAAACGCTAACCTACGATACCATCAGGGCCAATGCCCGTTTCTTTGGCAATGATATCAATAAAGTACCCAAAACCGCTTTAACCGTGGGTGTAGGTACCATTATGGATGCCGGTGAACTGGTCATCATTATCAGCGGTTATAATAAAGCCCGCGCTCTGCAAAAAGTTGTGGAGGAAGGCGTTAATCATATGTGGACCGTTTCCATGCTGCAGCTGCATCAGCGCGGAATGATTGTTTGTGATGAAGAATCGACCATGGAACTGAAGGTCAGTACGGTGCGCTATTTTAAAGATATCGAGCAGGAAGCCTTACGTCATTTACCGCAAATAAAATAAGGATGGATACCTATGGCTTATCGGAAACTGAGGGATGCTGAAATTGAACAACTCAAAAAGCAAAAGTGTACGGCATCCGATTGGCATACCATTTTCGTAAAAGAAGCTTTTGCCACGGATTATATTGAGAATGTCCGTTTTTTCGGTGAGGTCCGTCTGGGGGTTTTTAATAAATCCGTAGCCATTGATGCGGGAATTCAGCGACCGGCCGGTATTTACAACTGCATCGTTCAGGACTGTGTTATCGATGATAATGTGTTTGCCCTGAACGTCAACAATTTAGCTAATTATCACATCGACGCCGAAGTAATAATCCATGATGTAC
>WJIP01000287.1 GCA_014730185.1 Caldithrix sp.
ACCTTCAATACCGATGCCAATCTTCCGGGTACAGGACAGGCGGTTGTGTATTTTGAGGACATGGTCAGCGGTGATGTGGATTCGGTGCATTTTGAAGTCAGCACACAAACTTCGCCCGCTTTTGCGTTGAATATCATTGATTCCGTTAAGACAGGCCCGGCCAATTCGAACTACACCCTGGTCACTTATATGAAAAACCTGACCGAAGAACAGATGGATGTTAAGGTAACCCGTTTGGTAAATGAGTTACCGGAAGGCTGGTCCAGCAGCCTGTGTGCCGGTGAAACCTGTTATGCACCCTTTGTTGAAGAGTATACGGATTCCATTGCGGTGAATGACAGCCTGGAATTTAAGATTACCTTTAACACCAGTAATGATAAGGCTGATACTGGACGGGTATTTATCCTGTTTGAGGATATGAACACGGGACAAAAGGATTCTTTAGAGTATGTCGTGCGAACGCATCCTCTGGTCAATTTTAACGTGGTGTTCAACGATACAATAGCTGAAGGATCAGCCGGCAGTGAATTGATTGTGGATGGTTATATCCATAATCCCGGCCAGGATTCCATTTCCATAGGCGTTCATCGTTTGAGTAACGAAATTCCTGCCCAGTGGACATCATCCATCTGTTTTGACGTTTGCTTCGCTCCCTTTATCGATAGCGTAACCGAAACCATTGCCGGAAATGACAGCCTGGAATTCAGTTTTCACTTTTTTACCGATTCCACAGCACGTAGCGGACAGGCATTGCTGGCTATAACTGCAGAAGGCAACACGGATACCGTCAAACAGATGGTCACGGCGTCAACCTATACCACGGGTCTGGTTAATCCGGCCGACATTACGGAGCGTTCTTTCCGCCTGCTGGGTAATTACCCCAATCCTTTCAATCCAACCACAATTATTCGATTTAAAGTACCGGAAGCCGCTAAACACAGTACATTCCGCATATTTACTCTTGATGGCCGTCAAGTCACAAGTAAGGAGATGGGACCGTTTGCAGCGGGTTTGCAGTTTATTCCCTTTAATGTCAGTCAATCTCCGCGGGCCGGTTTGGCCAGTGGATCTTATTTTTACACTATTACACTGACCGGGAAAAGCGGGCAAGTGTATACAGGTAACGGAAAATTCACTTTAATTAAATAACCGGGAGTCGACTCATGTTTAAAAAATTGCTTTTATTGACATTGTTTATACCCATCTTACTTCCGGCACAGTCCGTTAAATATCTGCAGTTGGATGATATTGACGGCAAACCGTTTATTTTTTCAGAAAATCTGGATCACGATGCAACAATTATCGTGTTCTGGGCAACCTGGTGCGCACCCTGTAAAAAGGAATTTCCCGCATTGCAGGCGTTAAAAGAACAATATGAAAATAAATCCATTCAGATCATTGCCATATCGGAAGACTCGCCGCGCAGCCTTTCCAAAGTTAAAATGTTTGCTCGCAGCCACTCCTACGATTTTAAATATCTCGTAGATCCCAATCAGGAAGTCGGTAATGATTTGCTGGTTAAGAGTGTGCCCTTTACCATGCTGGTCAATAGAGAAGGTGAAGCGGTATATACGAAATCCGGCTATCGCGAAGGTGATGAAGCGGAACTCAACAAAGCACTGCAGAATTTGTGGGCTGAATGATCCGAGCCAACGATGTACATATGATGAAACGAACATTAATACCAACGCTCATCTTTTTAATGAGCGTTGTCGGTGGACTCAAAGGACAATTGAGCTTCAAAAACACCACCCAGTATACCCAATGGGATGAATTTGATCGCAATATTGTGGAAAGCTGGACCGATTTGACCTACCAAAAAGCCCAATGGCTGGTGGGCGGCCGATTTGAAGTCAATGACCCGCCGGATCCTTTTATTTTTCCCCGTGATACGCTGGTCGACGAATATGAACTCACCTACCGTTTTGTGCAATACCGTTACAAACGGTTAACTGCCCGGCTGGGTAATTTTTACACCATCTTCGGCAGAGGACTGGTCTTGCGAACTTATGAAGACCGTAATCTGCGGGTGGATAATAATATCGATGGTTTGAAACTAAACTTTACTGGACGCTCTTTTAAATTGCAGGCTATCGGCGGCAAAATGCGGGATAAATATAATCGCCGTCCCAATACGGTTTTCGGATTTGACGGAGAATGGAACGCCTTCGGCGATCTTACGGTAGGAGGCAGTTTTTTAAGACAGGGTGAATCATCCACTGACCTGCATAATGTATACGCCGGACGACTTAAATACTCTTACAACCGGCTGGATTTTTACGGTGAAGTAGTGAAACCGCAATGGCATAATGCTCTATCTTACTATGGCGCGATCAATGCCTTCTTCTCTGAAATGGCTTTTACATTTGAAGTAAAAGACTACAATCAGCTATCCTTCCGCAACGATTATGAAACCGAATACAATGCCGCCCCATCGCTTTCCCGCGAACACAGTTTTGCACTTTTAAATCGACATCCTCACGCCCTAAACCTGAATGACGAAAAAGGTTATCAGTTTGAGATGACCTATTTCCCGGCAACCAGCACGCAAATCACTTTGAATCACAGTCAAACATATAGTCACAGCAATAAGCGTATTTTTAACGAATATTATGGCGATATCCATCATTATTTCAGCGATAAACTGGAAGGCAGATTGGCCGCCGCTTATACATACGACTTTACCACCCGTACCGAAAATCTCACCCCTCTGACCGATTTATCCTATAACATGACTCCCCGGGATCAGATTCATATCAACTATCAGCATCAGCATACGATTAATACGGTTAATAAGAGTGAGTACGACTCCGAATTACTGATTCTCGAATACAGCCGTTCCCCTTACCTTACGGCGGGATTGGTAGGAGAATACACGAATCAGCATCAGTTAAATAATATTGATTTGGATCGGCACACATGGTTATACGGGAACATTACCCTGAATTTCCTGCGTAATCAGCAATTATCTGTTTTATACGGTTCCAGACAGGAAGGATTTGTTTGCGTGGGCGGGATCTGCCGCTATGAGCCTGAATTTGAAGGTATCGAAATCAAATTAACCATCCGCTTTTAAAAACGGTTGTTATCTTAAAAAAGTATCAGGTTAATCACCGGAATAATTAGGAGAATGGCAATCATACGATTGAACTTTTTTTCATCTACCTGCTTGTGAAAATGCTGACCGATAAACAAAGCTATGGCCATGGTTAAAAGTAATACAGCAATCGTTGAAAAAGATAAGTTAAGTTGAATGTTATGTACACGATATACGGCAAATCGCCATACGGCACCCAAAAAGAAAATGGTAATCAATTGATTCCGAAAATAGGTTTTATGATGCCGCCATTTCATGTATATCACCAGTAAAGGCCCCGAAATACCGATCAACCCACCAATAAAACCGGATAGCATACTGATGAGAATCAATTTATAATCATAAACGGCAATATTCCGGACTTGTTTGCCTGTCATCCATTGTTCCGGTTCCAATAACAATAAAGCAATAAATATCAGCAGCAAAAAAGCCATGATCACTTTCAGTGTGGCGGTTGGTGCCACGCTTAAGAAAAATCCTCCACCATAAGCGCCGGCAAACAAAGCCAAAACGACCGGCCAAACGTTCTTCCAGTCGATACGATTGCGAATGAAAAAAAATAAAATCAATCCGGCGAAAATATCAAATAATGCCGAAACGGAGATGGCCGTCTGGGGATCGTATAAAATGGAAAACAGGGGAATTAAAATGAGCGCCGGACCGAATCCTGAAAACCCTTTGACAAAATAAGCAAAACTTACAATAAGTATGGAAAACAACAACAGCGGCCAATATTCCATAATTCTGAACGAACGGTCCTCTTGATCATTTCTGAAACAGCAGGTATATTTTAGGTATTACCGGCCAGGGCTTAACCAACCAGGGATTGCAGGGATTTATCCTTGATTTGTTCATTGAGATATCGCATGGCTTCCACTTCATGCATCTGCGATAAAAAGCTGCGTAGTTTGGCAATTTCCCTGAACCGTCTGGCATCCATCAACAATTCCTCCTTACGCGTACCGGAGGCATTAATATTAATCGCCGGGAATATACGTTGTTCGGCACATTTTTTAGACAGAACCAATTCCATATTACCGGTACCTTTAAATTCCTGAAAAATTATCTCATCCATTCGGCTGCCGGTATCGATAAGTATGGTGGCCAGGATGGTTAACGAACCGCCGCCTTCAAGGTTACGGGCGGATCCGAAAAAACGCCGGGGCATGGCCAGCGCGTTTGCTCCCAATCCACCGCTTAAGGTACGTCCGTTACTTTCGGATTCTTTATTAAAAGCCCGTCCCATGCGGGTCAGTGAATCAATTAGTATAAATACATCCTGGCCGAATTCCGCCTGTCGGATAGCCACATTCATAGCCAGCCGCGTCATCCGCAGATGACTGTTGACGCTTTCATCAGCTGAAGAATACAAAACCTGAGCACCCGGCAAGGCGCGCCGGAAATCGGTTACTTCTTCCGGACGTTCATCAACCAGAAGTACAAATACATTAATGTCAGGATGATTCTGCAGAGCAGCCTGGGCATAATGTTTCAAAATGGTTGTTTTACCGGTTTTGGGTGCAGCCACAATCAAACCCCGCTGGCCCTTACCAATGGGGGTAATCATATCTAAAATTTTACCCATACGATCTTTGTCGTCAAGGGTCGCCTGAAGGGTATCTTCCGGACTTATGCTGACCTGATCCCGGAGCGATGACGTGTCCTGATATTCTTCGACCGGCATCTCATTAATTTTCAAAATGGAACGAAGCTGTTCACTTTTTTTAGTATTCTCCGGATTGGGCTGAGATTCTCCTTCGATAAACAGCCCTTCGGTTAACCCGTATTTTTGAATTAGTTGGGGCGGCACAAATATGTCTTTTTCCCCAATTTTTAAATTATTTTCAATTTTTCTGAGAAACCCAAAGCCACGCTTATAGAGTTCCAGATAGCCTTCCACCATTTTATGTTTTCCTTACAAAGATTTGTAGTATTGGTTATTTAAGATAAAACGGATTGCAGTTTTTTTGCTTGTCGTTAATTAAATTTTCTCTATGTTTATCAAACTAATATTCTAGATAATAACTTCCGTATTATTTTCAAATTGAATACTTCCGCTAGTGATGCTGAAGTTAAGTTAACACCATTTACTGACATTAAATATCAATTAATATTTTGCCATCTTCCATAATCTTTTGATCATCAATATACACGGTCGGTCGGGTCATTACACCATCAATGTGCACGCCTACATCATGCGTCCCCCCCATGCTGATGTTGTTACCAAAGGCCACATGTACGGTCCCCATTACTTTTTCGTCTTCCAGAATCTGCCCGGTAATTTGGGCAGCATCATTCGTACCGATGCCCAATTCAGCAATATTCATTCCCGGTTTACCAAATTTTTCCAACGTTTCTCTAAGTTGATCCGCTTCCTTTCCCCCTTCAATGGAAACCGCATAACCATCTTGAACCGAAACTTTAATGGGGTCACTTTCAATCTTTCCGATTACAGCTACAGCGGCATCAATATAAACAACACCCTGACTTTTTCCTTCTTCCGGCATTAAAAAGGATTCACCGCTGGGTAAGTTACCCCCCTTCCCTTTTTCCAAAACAAGACCGGTTGAGGAGATCGGTTTGATGCCCTCTATGGGCAGGGTTATATCCGTACCCAGGGGCGTGGTTATTCTGGCCACTTTACCTTTGTCCAGTAACGCGGATAATTTCAATGTTCGTTCAGCAATGGCGTTGTAATCGGCCTTAAGGGTGCGGATCATGATATCTTCCGTTATACCGGGCATCGTTGCCACGCGGGCACCGGCTTTACAGGCATTGCGTTTGGCATCGGTGTGTGTAACCGATTTAGTCGTAGGGCAGACCACCACATCGAACTTTTGCATCAGATTTGCTATCGGTTGCGGAGGTTCCTGACCATTTACATCAGCCGGCGGCATCACAATGAGCAGAGCGTCCCCGGTAATGGTTTGGCCCACTTCATAAAGAGCTTTACCAATATTAAGTTTATTATCATCGGTCAATATCATTAAAGATTCAGTTTTTTTTAATCCCAGGCATGCAGTCAACGCAGTTTGTGCAGCGGATTTTAAATCATCCATCATTATTAGGCTCCCTGTTAAATTTGATGGCCGAGTTAGAATTAACTATCGACGGGTATAATGTTATCCAATCACTTACTTGCATAGACGGATTGATGTTACAGCGACCGGTTTTGAAAACCTGTAACAGGATAATAGTCTTCTTATCGAACATGATTTAAGTAACAGCTAATTAATTATTAAAATACTTTTTACGTTAAAGTTAAAGACGATGAAAACTAAATTAAAATATATTTATTCCATTTCCCAAACCTCACAGAGCAAATTTACAAATTGATGCACAAAATGCAATGATTAAATGATGTACAGTCATTTATTAGTGTAACTATTCTAATGAATTCAGGTACAGCCGAATATTTATGCAAAGCTAAAGTCTGCAGGATTTTTCTAACCATCATCAAACAACTGATTATTATATTACCATCTTTATTGTCAATATTAAAGATATTTTTCACAAGTACGATTTATTTACAAACAGGCATAATGACTTTGAATCAATACAGAAGTACACATTAATCATAGACTAGAGCTGAAAACTATTGTCTGCTATTTTCTTTATTTAGTGCCAGAACATTTCCAACAAAAGTATTAAAAAATCGAAAGGATTGTACCATGAAAGTTAGTAAACTTATGTGGCTCATTTTTATGCCACTCGCTTTAATATCCGCCGAATTTGAAGTGCAGCATTATGGCTCTGCAAATTACAAAGCGATCACTCTGGCGGATATGAACCACGACGGTCAGCCCGAAGTTATAGCCGGGAATATATCCACCGACCATATTGAAATATGGGAATACGACCACTCGGTGGACAGCCTGGTTCTGATTGATGAGATAACCGGGATC